>CAXNFJ010000029.1:0-11490 GCA_964201165.1 Desulfomicrobium sp. | reverse complement strand
CGTCCTCGAACATGACCGACATGTAGAACGCGCCCTGGGGCTTGATGACGCGCACCCCGGAAACGTCCTGAAAGGCCTCCCATGCCTCCTGCGCCCGGAATTCAAACATCCTGCGCCGGGCGTCGAGGTGAGCCCTGTAGCGCGGGTCGCCCATGACCAGCGGGATGGAAAGCTGGGGCAGGCTGGTCGAACAGACTTCCAGCATCTTGGCGTTCAGGAGGCTCTTGATGTAGGCCCGAAAATCCGGATTCTTGTCCTTGTTGTAGACTTCCATCCAGCCGCAGCGCCCGCCCGGCCAGGGGTATTCCTTGGAGATCCCGCGCAGGGCCATGCCGGGAACCTCCCCGATGACTTCGGACAGGCTGCAGGTCGGATGTCCGCTGTACACGATATTGGAGTAGATTTCGTCGGCCAGGACAAAGATGTCGTAACGCCGGGCGATGTCCACGATCTTTTCGATCAGCTCGCACGGATAGACGGCGCCCGTCGGGTTGTCCGGATTGATGAACAGGATGCCCGCGATGGAGTCGTTGTAGCGGACCTTGTTCTCCAGATCGACCAGATCCGGCATCCAGCCGTTGTTCGGATCCAGCTCATAGGTCAGGTGCTCATATCCCGAATGGGCGGCTTCCGCCGATGAATGGGTGGAATAGGCCGGAGACGGTCCGATGACCCGGGCCTCGCGCTTCAGGAAGCCGAAGATCTTGGCCACCGCGTCGCCAAGCCCGTTGAAAAAAATGATGTCGTCGGCCGTGACCTGATAACTACCGCGTTGATTGACAAGCCGGGCCACGAACTCGCGTGTTTCCAGAACGCCCTGGGTGGCGCAGTAGCCGTAGGTCTTGTCGTTCATGGCCAGGTCGGCGATGATTTCCTTGATCCATCCCGGCACCTGCTCGCCCTTTTCAATGGGGTCGCCGATGTTTTCCCAGATGATGTCCAGCCCAAGATTGCGAAGGTCCTGGGCCACGGCCACAATCGCCCTGATTTCGTAGGTCAGTTTTCCCCAACCCACATGTTCGATGTCTCTGCGCATGTGCATTCCCGATGATCGCGAAATCCGAGCAACGGATTCCGCATGAAGATGGCGAATCCCCTAAAAAATAAAGGGGAAAGAAATAAAGGAATTTTGCTTATGCCAGGGACCGGTGATTGTAAATAGGGGGCTAGCGCAAAGCGGATTGCAGGATGGTCCGCAATTCATTGACGTGGAAGGGCCGGGGCACCACCGCCACGGTCCGGTGACGGAATTCCGTCTCCAGGGCGGAACTCCCGAATCCGGTCAGCAGGATGAGGGGCACTTCGGGCATCTGAAGGAGACATATGCGGATCAGGGCCTCGGGACGATCGCACGAAACAAGGATCAGATTGCACGTGTCCCGAAATTTGAGGAAATCGCCATGACCGGGGATGCACGTCTCGCCCTCGTAACCGACCTCGGCCACAATTTCCGTAAGCATGGTCCGCATCTGTTCGTGATTGCTGAGAACCAGGATGCGGGGCTTCAGGGCGCCGCGGGGCTTGCGCATCCGATCCAGGGGATTCAGGAAGTTGTCCACCGCCAGGCGGACCAGACCGAACCGATCCCGCACGAAGGCATACGCAGGGTTTTCCAGGAGTTTCTCACAAAGTCGCGCGGCCTTGTCGAGCACGGCCACCAGCTCCATGTACACATCCGGCTGGGTCGTGTCGTCCGTCGGGGCGCTGGAGTTGGCAATGATCCCGCCGAGTCCGAAATCCGGACGTTGCTTCATGCGCACAACCACGTTCTCGAAAAAACCGGCGGGTTCGTTTTTGGTCCAATCCTTGTTCAAGCGTTCAGCCAATATTTTGGCCACGGACATGACGGCCTGGCTCGCGGGAAGATCATCGCGCAGGGTGACGAAAGGCTTGCCCGTGGCCGACATTCTGCGCGCCGCATCATCCCGGGGGATGGCGCCGAGAAAAAGGGGTTTGAGGCTCAGGAACTGTTCCACCGTCTCCTGAAAACGGCTGAAAACCTGCTTGGCCTGCACCCCGGACTCGGCCCGGTTGACCAGGACCAGAGGCGGCCACCACAGCCCGTTTTCCTTGAGCACCTTGATCAGGGCATAGGCATCGACCAGGGAGCTGGCCTCCGGATTGATGACCAGGATGATCTCCCGGGTCGCCAGGCAGAGGGAAACAACCTGCGAGGAAATTCCGGGCGAGTTGTCCAGGATGAGAAAATCGTACCCCGAGAGCGCGGCGAATTCGCTGATCAGTCTTTTGCGGGACGGCACATCCAGCTCGGCCATGCGGGCCACGCCGCTGCTGCCGGAAATGAGATCGAAGCCGGGCCGGACCGGAACCAGGCAATCCTCCAGGGGCACCGCGTCAAAAAGGACGTTTTCCAGGGTGACAAGCGGCGAAGGCACGCCCAGATGCACTTCGGCGTTGGCCAGGCCAAAATCGGCGTCAAGCAGGCAGACCGTGTGTCCGGACCGGTTCAACGCCAGCGCCAGGTTCACGGCCACGGTGGTCTTGCCCGTCCCGCCCTTGCCGCTGGCCAGGGCCAGAATGCGGGTATGGCGGGACCTGACCGGCGAGATTGACGTCGAATGCTGCATGAAATCCGCTGCCTACGTGTTTCTGGATTGATCCGAATGCAGAAGACCGGAGATTTTCGCAAGCAGGGTCTTCAGTTCGAAGGGCTTGCGTATAAAGTCGGCAGCCCCCAAACGCAAGGCCTCTTCAATTTCTTCGGTGGACGTCAGCCCAGTGATGATCATGACGGGCGGATTGCCTCCATTGCGGCGCAAGAGCTTCAGAACATCGAGTCCTGAGCGGATCGGCATGCGGATGTCGAGCAGGATCAAGTCGAACGACCCGTTGCGCATTTTGATGGCGGCCTCTTCGCCATTGACGGCGGTCTCCACCGCATACCCCGTATCACGAAGGGTTTCGGCCAGAATGTCGCGAATGTGCTGTTCGTCGTCGACAACCAGAATTCGCCCTCCGGACATGGACGGCAGGACGCATTCGGACGCATCCCGCGCGACCTGTTTTTCCGGCAGCGTCACCGGGGTGGACACGGGCAGAATGACGACCATCTCCGTGCCCTTGCCCACCTCGCTCACGACCTTGACCTCGCCGTAATGGTTGGTGACGATGCCATAGGCCGTGGACAGCCCGAGGCCCGTGCCCTTGCCTTCGGACTTGGTGGAAAAGAACGGATCGAAGATGCGGGAAAGATTTTCGGTCGCAATGCCGCAGCCCGTATCCTTGACCGACACGGAGATCCGCTTGCCATCCGGCAGGAAGACGGAGGAGATGGTCAGAACCCCGCCCTCCTTCTCCATGGCGTGCTGGGCATTGATGATCAGGTTGAGAAAGACCTGCTCCAGCTGATTGGCATCGGCCAGGATGAGGGGCAGATCCGGCGCCAGCTGATGGATGATGGGAATGCGGTGGGTGTGGAAGATCGAATCCACCAGACCGATGATTTTGAGCAGCAGGACATTGAGGTCGACCTTGGTGACCTGGGGCGCATTGGGCCTGGCAAAACCCATCAGGCTCTGCAGGATGGCCGAAATGCGCTCGATCTGTTCGGAAATCTGGTGCAGATCCTTGCGTTTCTTCTCATCCTGCTCCCGGTTTTCCAAGAGCTGGGTGCGGGCGGAAATGATGGCCAGGGGATTGTTGATTTCATGGGCCGCCCCGGCGGCCAATTGACCCACCGCCGCCAGTCGTTCGGTCTGCAGGAGCTGCAGGTTGATCTGCTGGTTTTTCCACAATGCGTGGGACAGTTCGTCGGCGCGGACCTGCAGGCTGTCGAAGAGGCGCACGCGGTCCAGAGTGGCCGAGGCCACGCAGGAGACCTGGGAATAGCCCATGTATTCCTGAGGAGTCATCTTGGGGGGGCGGGTGTGGGAACGCAGGATGCACATTTCCCCGGTGAAATCGTTGCCGACGAGAGGGAAAAGGCAATAGCCCCGGACCACGAAGAATTGCTTGAGCCTAAGCTCCCGGTCCATGAGAGACGCGCCTTCATGGCGCTCGTGATGGCTCATGACGATGGCTTTGATGGTCTCCGGCAAGGCGGTGCCTCCGTTCAGATCAGGCAACCCGTCGCCGTTCAGTGAGTAGGTGATGGTACGCTGACCACCGCTGCCATTCCAAATCAGGCCCTGCATGATGTGCTCCGACGGAACGATCCAGTACACAAATCCACCCCGGATGCCGACGTTTTCCTGCATGCAGAGGGCAGCGGATTCGAAGACCTCGTCCGGCGTCCTGGCCTTGCTCATCTTCAGCCCGACTTTGGATCCGAGCCCCGTGAAACGATTGGCATCCTCGAGCCTCCCGTTGGCCTGCTCCAGGTCCAGGCTCATGCGCATCAAAAGCTGATTGGCTTTTTGCAGGGAAGACAAAAAAAGGCCGACCTGATCACCATCCAGGTCGAAAGGCTCGGCCCGTTCGGCAAAAGCCGGGGCGAAGGCGGCGCGGATGCTCTGCATCTCCTTGTCGCCGAGTCCGAGCATTTCCTGCAGGCCGGTCTGGCGTTGCTGGTCGCGGGACATTATCCGGGTCGAATCCATGAGCGTGGCATGCGCCAGCAGATTGGCCAGGGCCACGATGGCCACCAGCGGAGTGTTGACCTTGAGCGCGGCCAGGGCCGATGCACAGTGGTGATGCAGCCAGATGACGTCGGACATGGACGGGGGAAGTTTCCACTTTTGGGCGATCCAGCGGCCGACGGCCGTGTGATCGCTCTTGAACACCTCCTGCTCCGCCTCAAGGACTGTCTCGTGCAGCTCCTCCATGCGTTCCGCGACCTGCTCATATTCTTCCTGGACGTGAAGCTGCAGAAAAATTCGGCCGATATCATGCATGATGCCGGCGCCAAAAGCTTCACCGACCAGGGCCGGGTACGTTCTGGCGGCAATGAGGGAGGCGTATACGGCAGTGGCCAGACTGTGTTTCCAGAGTGTGGCGTGGATGCTCCCGGCCTTTTTGTCGCCCTTGATCAGGGAATCCTTGATCAGCACGGAAAGCAAGAGCGCCTGCACAACCTTGCTGCCCAGGCGGTTGAGGCCCTGCTCCACCTGGGAAACCTGACCTCTGGAGATATACGTCGCGCTGTTGGCATGATCGAGGATCTTCACGGTCAAGGCGGGGTCGGTTTCGATGATCCGCGCCAGCTTCGAGTGTTCGAATTCCTGGGTCAGGACCTGTTCCAGGATGGTGTTGGCGACGGAAGGAAGAGAGGGAAGAGCCTCGATCTGCTGCAGGATGGCGAGCAGGGAACGTTCCGCGCTTGACGAGGCTCTGTCTGCGTGCTCGGGCACGGCCTCTAGATGACGTGAAGAGATGTCCACGGGAACTCCGGCCAATCAGTAGTGAGGTGGTTTTTCATCGGGATCGAACGGCGGCAGCGTGGGGACGTCTTCGAGTTTTTTGCTCAGAAGCATCATCATGCGCCGCAACTCCCGAATTTCCTTTTGTTGTTCTATGACAACCGAGTTCAGGTCATCAACCGTTTTTTGTAAGTAGACGTACTTAATCTCAATATCATCCATCCGATCCCGCATTCGTGTCCTCCGGACTGTCTCCAAAAATGAAAATCCCCGCTCTTGGTTTTCGTCTCCCCTTGACCGGGAGCGCTCCCCCTGGATAGGACATCGCGAACATTTCGGAACAGGAGCACCCATGACGAACGCCGCCCAGATCTTTACCCCGTCCTACCTGGACGAGGTGTTTCCCCCCTCCAAAACCGATGCGTTTTTCGAAGCGCTGTTCGGTGACGCCGAGGAAGGAGCCTATGATATCCGGCTCAGATTCGAAGGGCACAACCAGACGGAACTCCACTTCGCCTTCCACCTGCAGCAGCGTCCGGGCATGTGCCTGGCTTGCAACCTGACCTATGGCCTGCCCCAGGTCTTTTCCCGGCATCCCCTTCTGGCTGTGGGCAAACTGGCCCAGAGCCTGTGTGAACGGATCACTGTCGCACCGGCCTCCTGGGCGCTGGCTTCAACCCGCGAAATTTCCAGGAGCCTGCATATCATTCCCTTTATCATCAAGACTTCGTAACGAACAGCGCTCATTTTTCACAAAATCCGGCGCTCATGCAAATCGGGAATTTTTGATGCAGGTCAAGGATTCCCGATTTTATTTGCAGCACAGAGGATCCATGCGACACTCCGAATCGAACGCTCTTCCCGCGCATAGCCTCAAAGTCTGCCGAGGCGCGGTCCACTGTCCCCATGCCGTGTCCGGGCAAAACATCGGCGCCGAGCTTGAAGCCGTGGTTGAAGATTCCGGCTGGTCCCGATTTCTGGCCGACCGGACCAACCCCATCCGCCATCACCACCAGTTTCGGCTGGCCGTGTCTTCCTGCCCCAACGGATGTTCCCAGCCACATATCACGGACTTCGGGCTGATCTCCGCCGTCCGCATCGGCCTGGCCCCGGACAGTTGCTCGGGCTGCGGCCAGTGTGTCATGGTGTGCGCGGAAAAAGCTCTGCATCTGGAGGATGGCATGATCAGACTCGACCCGTCCCGCTGCCTGGGCTGCGCCGCCTGCGCCCGGGTCTGCCCCACAGGGACCCTGCGCGCGGAGCAGACGGGATACCGCGTGGTGCTGGGCGGCAAGCTCGGACGCCACCCGCGCCTGGCCCATGAATTGGGTTTCCATACCCTGCCCGAGGCCCTGGGCATATTGGATCACGTCCTGCGGGTGCTCATGGAACACCATCGGCCCGGCCTGCGTCTGGGGGATCTCATCGACGAGATGGGCCGGGAAACTTTCAACGCCAAGGTCCGGCCATGACTCTTTTCCTGCGCGTGCTCATGGTGCTGTGCAGTCTGACCACCGCCGCCCATTTCCTGCGCTTCGGCACTCTTTGGGACGCGGTGCCGGTCCTGATCTTCATTCCCGCCGTGTTTCTTCCCCGTTTCCTGCCCCGACCGATCCTCATTCTGGCCGCCGCCGGCGGCGCCCTGCTCTGGGCCGCTCAAACCTTGGACCTGGTCACGCTACGCATGAGCGCCGGCAAGCCCTGGATGAGACTCGCCCTGATCCTGGGCGCGGTCTGCACCGCCCATCTGACCGTCCTGCTCCTGCTCCTGACACGGACGGGAGCCCGGCTTTTCGGCCCCGTGCAGGGCTCGGCCTGGGTCAGAACCGCCACGGCCGTGCTCGTGGGCGCCACGTTGCTTCTGGCCCGTGCGAAATCGCCCTTTGCGCTGCTCCTTGGGGAGCGCTTTTTTCCCGACTCGGGACAATTCTGGATCTGTGTTTTCGCCCTCTACGGCAGCCTGCTCAGCGGCTGGATGCTGGATGGCCGGACGGCCGAAATACGCAGCCGGATCTGGATCTTCTTTTCCGCCGTGTTCTTCGGGCAGCTGCTGCTGGGGCTGGCCGGATGGAGCATATTCTTGATGACCGGCAAGCTGCACCTGCCCGTTCCCGCCCTGATCCTGGCCGGACCGCTGTACCGGGGCGAGGGCTTTTTCATGCCGATCCTGCTGGGCGTGTCTCTCCTGCTGGTCGGACCGGCCTGGTGCAGCCATCTGTGCTATATCGGGGCCTGGGATGACCGCTTGGCCAGGCTCCAACCCCAAAGACCGCGCCCCCTGCCACACTGGGCGCCGCGCTTGCGGGCCGTCCTGCTGGCCGGGACGGTGCTGATCCCCCTGGCCTTGCGTGGCCTGGACGTGCCCTGGCCCTGGGCTTTGAGCCTGGCCGCCCTTTTCGGACTGGTCGGCATCGGGATCATGGCGCTTGCTTCCCGCACAAGCGGGACCATGGTCCACTGCACGACGTATTGCCCCATCGGGCTGGTCAACAACCTGCTCGGTCGCATCCTGCCCTGGCGTGTGGACATCGACAGCGGCTGCACGGGTTGCGGGATCTGTTCCAAGGCCTGCCGGTACAACGCCCTGACCAGGGTCGACCTGGAGCGCAAACGCCCTGGGCTGACCTGCTCCCTGTGCGGTGACTGCCTGCCGCGCTGCCCTCACGGGCATCTGGGATACCGCTTTGCCGGGTTGGGACGGGAACGCGCGCGACAGGTCTTTCTGGTCCTGGTGGCGGGTCTGCACACGGTCTTTCTGGCCGTGGCGAGGATCTAATAGCGGTCCATGATCGTCTCTTTCTCCGAATAATCCCACTCCTTGAGGCCCAGGGCCACAAGCACGTCGTCGACCAACTCCTCAATGCTTCTGTTGGCCTGCAGGATGTGATCCATGCTCGCCATGTAGAGGGGCTCGCGCTCAGACATGACCGCCGCCACTTCGTCGTGCAGATCGAGGGGGGTCAGGGCCGGACGCTGGCCCACATTGGGGTCGCGCAGCATGCGTCCGATCAGAAGACCCGCGTCGGCCGCCAGATAGAAACTGACCCCGGTGCGGTACATGAGTTCGCGGTTGGCCGGCGAAAGGACCACGCCGCCGCCCGTGGACACGACTTTGCCCGGAAGTTCCGACGCCTTGGCCAGGGCCTCCGCCTCCAGTCGCCGGAAAACATCCCAGCCCTGCTCGGCCACGATGACGTCGATGGTCGTGCCGGCCTCGTCAACCACCAGGGCGTCCGTGTCCACGAAGGGGCCGCCCAAAGCGGCGGCCAGGGCCCGGCCCAGAGTGGTTTTGCCGCTGGCGCGCATGCCAAGAAGATAGATATTCCTGGACTGCAAAGAAAATGGGGCGCGCTTGTATTGCCCCGGCCGAAAGGTCATGGTGGCCCCTTCATCCTCAATTTCCACTTTTTTCTTGATGAATGTCGTCATGCGTGTCCTCCTGTATGATGCGAGCCCCGGAATCGTTCAAAAAGTTCGAAATTGCAATGCGTGCGTCGCCACTGTCCGTCGATTGACGGCCAAACCGCAAACAGGCTAGCAAATGCATCTTCACGTCACTCACCCGAACAAGGAACGTCCATGAAGGTTCTGAAAACACTCTCCGTCCTCCTGTTGCTCGTGTTCCTGTCCGCATCCGCGATGGCCCAGGACATTGAAAAGATAGGCGCCCAGGATCTGAAAAGAATCATCGATTCCAGCAAGGGAAGGGTTCTGGTCATCAATTTCTGGGCCACGTGGTGCGCTCCCTGCGTCAAGGAATTTCCGGGGCTCATGGCCCTGCGCCAGGAATTTCCGGAAAGCGACCTGAACATTGTCGGCATCTCTGTGGACTACAATATCCGGCCCGTGGAGAATTTCGTCAAACAGCACAAGGTCAATTTTCCCATCCACCTCGACGACGGATCAATCAGCACCATGCTCTCGGTCCAATCCATTCCCAGAACCGTGATCTACAATCCCGCCGGAGAGCAGATCCTCGACCATCTCGGTTTCATTTCCGAGGAAAGTTTCCGTCATATTGTCGAGAGGCTTCTAGGCAAGTTATGAACATCCTCGCCGAATTGGCCGAAAGGGCGATTCAAGAGGCCCAAAAACGAGGCGAATTCGAGGGATTGCGCGGCCAGGGCGAGCCCTTACCTCCGGAATCCGACCCCTTCATGCCCGAGACGTTGCGCATGGCCTACAAGATGCTTAAGAATGCGGGGTACGTGCCCGAGGAAATCCAGGCCCAGCGAGAAATCCGTTCCCTGATCGAATGCCTCGAACAGGAAACGGATGAATCACGAAAAATGCGTCAGATCCAGAAAGTCCAGCTCTTCATCGCCAAGGCCAAGATCCGGCATGGCGGCCTCCTGCAGGAAGAAAACGAAAAATATTTCCACAAAGTGGTGGCCCGCATCACTCTGAACAGAGTTTAAAATTCATGAACACAGATCGCCGCGCTCTCCTGAAGGCCGCCTTGGCCCCTCTCCTGCTGCCCCTGCTGGTCAGCGAGGCACTGGGTGCCCCCCAGGGACTCACGGCGCAAACCCTGCTCCCCCGCATGTCCGATGTCTCCGAGATCCGACTCATCCAGGCCAAGGATCCGGCCCGTATTCTCGAGCGCGTTTCTTCCCCGGGGTTCGCCCATTCCCTGGCCCAATCGGTGCTGGGCTTCATCATCGAAGAATATCCCGCAGGCAACCTGCCGGTCTGGAAAAAACCCTTGTCCCAAGTGGACCTGCACACGCGCATCCCCGAAATATGCCAGCACGTGGTCCGAGGAATCATCCGCCATTCCTCCATCTACCCGATGGATCCCTGCTGGATCATGGGCCAGATGATGGCCGAATCCTTTTTTTACGAATTTGCCGTGTCTTCGGCCCTGGCCGTCGGTCCCTGTCAATTCATAGCGCCCACGGCACGAGGGTTCGGCCTGGTGTGCGCCGACGAGCACGGACAGCCCGCAGGGTTTGCGCGGAGAGCGGATTTGGAATCCGAATTCACGCAAATCGCAACATTTCGCGACCTGATGCGGGCTCTGCGCCGTGAGCAACCGGAGCTGTTCAACAACCCGGCCAAACTGTTGCGCACCCTGCTCAACGCCCAAGCCGCAGGAACGCCCTTGACCGAAGCCGGAGCCCTGGCTCTGGCCCTGGACCGCATGGACCTTCTGCAAGCCCAATACAACATGGCACGCGATAATTGCCGCCTGTACTTCAGCGAAAATTTTCAGGGCCGATCCATTTTTGCCGCCCAGGACGTGGCTTTTCTCGAACGCTTCGACCAGCGTGTCCTCTATACCCACTCCATAAACGCCATGGTCAAGATGATGGCCGAAAACATGCGCTCGCGCAGCGGCAACATCCTCGCGGCCACGGCCGGATACAATGCCGGACTGGGCAACACCGACTCCAAGTCGGGGGTTTACACCGCCTACGGACGCATTCCGAACTTTGCCGAGACCGTGGAATATGTCAGTAAAATTCTTGTCAACCATTACGAGATCAGCCGCCGCATCTGAATGCGCTGCGGACGAAAAGGCAGCATGAATCCCAGCAAAGTGCGACGCACGCACCTCTCCTCCCTGACCGATTTGCCCAACATTGGTCCGGCCATGGCCCGCGACCTGCTCCTGCTTGGCATACGTGAACCTGCCCAGCTTGCCGGCCAATCTCCTTTTGCGCTGTACGAGCGGCTCTGCGAACTGACCGGGGTCCGCCACGACCCGTGCGTGCTCGATGTCTTCATGTCGGTCACGCGCTTCATGGACGGTGATGAGCCCAGACCATGGTGGGCATACACTGCGGAGCGCAAAAAAATCATGAACCCCTTGCCGTGAACCCCGCGCCATGCGTTCATCCGCGCCCGTGTCGGCAAACTTTTTCTTCTGCCCGTTTTTTGTACCTCGTGTCCATGACCCGATAATCGATTTTGGCCCCTTCTTTGCTTTTATTTACTTCCCTGCCTGATTACCGGGCAGGCCCTGATTTTTTCTTCAAATTTGTCATTAATTACCTGATTGCCTCGTGAAAATATGACATTTCTGTCATATAGATTGGAGTCCGCGCAGGCGGTCAGGAGCTGAACAGCAAAGGGAGTAGCGCGCTATGTGTCGATTGTTTGCGCTGACCAGCAGCGAACCCGTTTCCCCCATGGATGCCATCCGGGCCTTGGATGTCATGCGCGAGGG
>CAXNFJ010000028.1:0-11681 GCA_964201165.1 Desulfomicrobium sp. | reverse complement strand
ATGCGTGGAACCAACTCCCGGGCCACGTAACAGAAAACGCTGGCGTCCATGAACTCTTCCCCAAATAAAAAAAGCGCGTTCCGCTACCGGTACGCGCCTTGTATGGACTTTAGGCCTCACACGGAACTAGTCACCGCGCAGCCGTTCTTCTTCTTCCCGGCGACTCTTGCATTCGATGCACAAGGTGGTCATCGGTCGGGCCTTGAGCCGCGGGATGCCAATATCCTCGGTACAATCTTCGCACACTCCGAAAGAGCCGTCTTCGATCCGATCCAGGGCTTCATTGATTTTTTTGATCAGCTTGCGATCCCGATCACGCAGGCGCAGAGTGAATGTCCGGTCGGATTCGGCGGAAGCCCTATCGGCAGGATCGGAGTAGTATTCCACGTTCTCCGACATATCTTCGATGGTCGCCTCGCCCTGTCGCTGGATATCGTCAATCATCTGAGTCAAGTAGTCTCTGAAGAACTCAAGGTCTTTGGCTTCCATAGTACTTCCTCCTGCGGGCCAGTTACTTCGGGAGAGTGTATCTATTCACTGACAAGAAAAAAGTAAAGTCCCTACTTGGCTTGACAGGGAACGCGCTCGCTACCTCATTTCCCGCTCAAGTCCAGCGTGGAAAAAAAACAGATTTTGGTTGACAGGCGGCACTCGCCTTTATAAACACGACTCCTCGTTGAGCGGGAGTAACTCAGTGGTAGAGTGCAACCTTGCCAAGGTTGAAGTCGCGAGTTCAAATCTCGTTTCCCGCTCCACACGTGCATCAAGGCCGGCCCGACCGGCCTTTTTCTTTATCCCGGTCAATCTTGAAAAAATGCTTGCCTCGCACCGGGCTTCTGATTAGGACAACCTCACTTTATGCGCGGGAGTAACTCAGTGGTAGAGTGCAACCTTGCCAAGGTTGAAGTCGCGAGTTCAAATCTCGTTTCCCGCTCCACAAAAAATGAAAGGCCGGTTTGTCCGGCCTTTTCTTTTTTTCAATTACTGCCCATCCTTACTCCGCCTGCGCCCGCCACGGCTTGCAGGACTTCGACCAACTCCGGCACCAGCATCGGCTTGGCCAGATAACCGTCAAAGCCCGTGCTCAGAAAACGCTCCCTGTCTCCAGGCAAGGCATACGCCGTCATGGCGATGACCGGCACATGCTTCAAAGCCGCGCCCCGAATCTCCTTCAACGCCTCATCCCCACTCATGACCGGCATCTGCACATCCATGAGAATGCAATCAAACTCGCCCGCCTTCCACAAATTCACGGCTTCAAGCCCGTCGGAAGCGCACTGCACGTCGTGCCCCATGTTTTTGAGCAGCTGCACGACGTAGAGCTGATTCACGACATTGTCCTCAGCCACCAGAATGTGCAGCGCCTGGTCTTTCCACTCGACGGGCCGGGAAAAAAACCGGCTCTTCGCGCCCGGTTCAAGCACCGTCAGCCTCCTGAAAGGCACGACCACCGAAAACTCGCTGCCCGAGCCAAGAACGCTCTGCACCCGCATGCCGCCCCCGAGGATCTCGGCCATGCGCTTGCAGATGGTCAACCCAAGCCCCGTGCCTCCATATTTGCGGGTCATGGAATTATCGGCCTGTTCAAATGGGTTGAAGATTCTCGAAAACGCTCCCTGCGCGATGCCGATGCCCGTATCGCGAACGCTCAAGGTGACAACGACCTGGTCGTCCTTCTCTTCTGCCGCAGTGGCGGTGATGGTGATGTTTCCCCGCTCCGTGAACTTGATCGCGTTCCCGAGCAGATTGATAAGAATCTGCTTGTAGCGCAGCACGTCTCCGCACAGTCCATCGGGCACGGCCGGGTCGATGAGAACTTCAAGCTGCAGATTTTTCTGACGAATGCGCGACGACTGAATGGACACGGCATCCTGCACGGCCGTCCGGAAATGGAAACACTGGTCCTCGGGGCTCATCTTTCCAGCCTCGATCTTGGACAGATCCAGAATGTCGGTGATGATGGCCAGCAAGTTGGCGGAGGACACCTCGATGCTGTCCAGATACTCCGCCTGTTCGCCGGTCAGTTCCGTATAACGGAGCAACTGGCCCATGCCCAGAATTCCATTCATCGGTGTCCGGATCTCATGGCTCATGTTGGCCAGGAATTCATCCTTGGCCCGGCTTGCGGCTTCGGCGGTATCCTTGGCGTCAAGCAAGGCCTTCTCGGCGATCAAACGCGCCGTGAAGTCCCTGACAAAAACCAGAGCACCGGACTCCCCCTGATACGTGAAGGGCACGGCCGAGACTTCCACATCCACGGCCCGGCCGTCCAGACGCAGGATTTGTTCCACCAGGGCGGGAACGCTCTGCCGATCCTGATTCAAGCGTTTGATTCGCTCCTTCACGTTGTCCCGGCAATCGGGATGAAAACTTTCCAGCACAGAGGTGCCGACAAGTTGCTGCGGGTCTTGCGCCCCGAAGAGTCCCAGGGCCATGGCGTTCACATAGGCAAACTTGCCTGCGACCTGGATGAAGATGCCTTCGGGCGCGGTCTCGACCACTGTCCTGAAGCGCTCCTCGCTCTCGCGCAGGGCGGCCTCGGCCTTTTTGCGCTCTGTTATATCCAGGGCGTAGGCCACGCGCACATCGGGCCGGCCTTGCTGATCGCGGATCACGGTGATGTCCATGAGTACCGGAAAACGCCGACCGTCCTTGGTGATATGCACGGACTCGAACACCCCGTGCCCCGACGCGGTCAAGTCCGCAACCCTGGATATCACGGCCGCGCGTTCCTCCGGCGCATACACCTCGGCGACAGTCTTGCCGACCAGCTCTTCCGGAGTGAAACCGCGCTGCCGGGCAAAAGCCGGATTGACCGCCAGGATGACGCTGTCGGATACACGGGACATGGCCATGCCGAACTCCGCGCTCTCGAAGATCTGAGCCCATCGTCTGCTCTGCGCCTCAAACTGCAGCCGTTCGCTGATGTCCGTGATGAATGCGTAATAATGCACGGGCATTCCGTTATGTTCACGCCCAAGATGCACAAAAAGCTCTACCGGCACGCGCGTCCCGTCCTTGCGCAGGAACTCCTTGCGGTAGCGCGCCGGAACCCCGGTTTCATGCAGTTGCCGCAACACCAACCTTTCGGTCTCCATCCATTCCGGAGGTGTCAACACCTGCGACCAGTCCATGGCTTCCAGCTCTTCCCTGCTGTAGCCGATCAGCTCGCAAAAAGCCCCGTTGCACATGCCCAGACGGCCGTCGGGATAGGACAGGCCAAAGGGCTGGGACGACGTGTCCAGCAGCATGGCCAGCAGGTTCGCCTGATCGCGCGTCTTGGACAGGGCCTCTTCGGCTTGCTGCAATTCGGAGATGTCGGTGAAAATCAGCACCGCTCCCGTATGCTGACCGCCTTCATTCACATAGGGCGTGATCTGCATGAGATAATGCTGGCCACCCTGGGCCGTGCGCCGGATCACCGGCTGACCGCCGGCGATGATGCCTTCGATGAGTTCCCGCAGGTCGGGCAGATCGAGATGACAGGGGATCGTGGACAAATGCTGTCCGATATCCCCGCGCATGAGGCCGAAAATTCGCACGGCAAGCGCATTGTAGCGGGTGACCCGGCCATTCTGATCGACCACGATCAGAGCCATGTGAATGGAGTCCTGGATATTGGACAAGGTGGTGTTCAAGTCCACCAGCTCCAGGGATTTGATGCGCATCTCGTCATTGAGGGTGCTCAGCTCCTCGTTGGAGGATTGCAGCTCCTCATTAGAGGATTGCAGCTCTTCGGAGGACGATTGCAGCTCCTCGTTCATGGACTGCAATTCCTCGTTCGAGGCTTCGAGCTGCTCGATCAGCGCCTGCAAATGCTCCCTGGTCTCGGCCAGTTCCCGCCGCAAGCGGGCGACCTCTTCCTCGGCCGGACCGGACCCAGGCGGAAATGCCGCGCCGTCGGCCAACGCTTCCTTCTCCTGCGGGACCTCCTCGAAACAGATGAGCAGCGCGAATTCCGAACGCTCCCGGGCCACGGGCACCTTGTGCAGGACCAGCCGGACCAGCGCCGGACCGTCGGGCAGCTCCACGATGCTTGCGGCTCCGGACAAGCTCGACGATTCTTCCTGCCCGATGCGGTAGCACAGGGTCTTCAGCTCGGCACGCAACTCCGGCACGCACAGGCCGATCACGGAAAAATCCGCGCTGCCCTCGGGAATGGTCAAGAATCGCTTGGCGTTGCCGAAAAAATGCAAAATCTCAAAGGAAGGGCTGACCAGAATGGCGGGCGGAGCGTAGTGGCTTTGCAAGGCATCCCTGGCCTGGCCCACCAGGCTGAGGGACGGCTCCGCAGGCACGCGGGACGCCGCGCGCAGCGGGGCGAAGATGGGCGCGCGGGTGTCGAAGCGCAGTGGGCGTACTGTTGGCGCGGGCTTGCGCCGGAACAGCTTGTTGCGGCTGTCCAGTACATCAAACAAGGCCGAGGCCGGACCGGCGGATTCGGATTTGCCGAGCAGCAGAAGCCCGCCTGGGTTGAGTGCGTAGTGAAAATTGTTGAACAAGGCTTCCTGCATGGCCGGCTTGAAATAAATGAGCAGGTTGCGGCAGCTCACCAGATCCATGTGGATGAACGGGGGGTGGCGGATAACGTCATGCACCGAAAAAATGCAAAGCTCGCGCACGGCTTTGTCCACCTTGAAGGACGCGCCGTCCGGGATGAAATAGCGTTCCCGCCAGCCGGGCTTGAGCTGCGCCACAGCCGAGGGGGGATACAGCCCGGCGCGGGCGAATTCCATGGCCGAAGGGCTGATGTCCGTGGCAAAAACCCGCACATCCATGTCCCGCAAGCGCGACCCCAGAATTTCCATCAACAGCATGGCGATGGAATACGCCTCCTCACCGGTGGCGCACCCCGGCACCCATACCCGCACGGCATCCCCATCCTTTTTTTCCGCAACCAGATTCTGGAGAAGCTTTTCGAGTACCTGAAACGTGTCTGGATCACGAAAGAAGGCGGTCACGGAAATGAGAAAGCTCTGCTGAAGAATGGTCAACTCCTCCTCATTGCTAAGCACATGCGTCAGATAGGCATCGATGGATGACAAATCGAGGGTGCGATACCGCTTCTCGATCTGCCTTCTTAAGGTTGCCTCCTTGTACTGCGTGACATCGACCTGGGTAGCCTTGAAAACCATGTCCAGAATTGTTTGAAAGGCCTGCTCATTTTCCTCGTCCACCCCCAAATCGGGAAGACCGGGACCTTGGCCCAGGGTGTTGAGCCGCCGCGCAATGTCCGAAGCGTTCAGAACGAGATCGGCGGCTCCGGCCCGCAGCACGGATTCGGGCATGTCGCCTTTCGCCGCGTCGCCCGGTTCCTGCACCAGAACCATGCCCCCCGCAGCCTTGATCGCCTCCGCGCCAATGGTGCCGTCGCTGCCCATGCCGGAGAGAATGACGCCGACACTGCGCGGCCCGAACTCACGAGCCACCGACTCAAACAGCAGATCAACGCTCGGCACCGGCTTGAGACCGGATTCGGGCACGTGCAGATGGAGCGCGCCGCCCTCCACCCGCGCCTGCCGATTGGGCGGAATGACGTAGATCCGGTTTGGAGCCAGGGGCAGTTTGTCCTCGGCCGAGACAATGGGCAAGCACGCTTCGCAGGCCAGCAAATCGGCCAGGATGCTTATGTGCTGAGGGGAGAGATGCACGGCTACGATGAAAATTGTCGCGTCATTCCGCTCAAGCCCTGCCACTAACGGACGCAAGGCGTCGATTCCACCGGCCGAAGCGCCGATGGCGACCACGAACTCCGCCGCCTCGTTCACATCCGCTTCAAAAATATTTCCAACCATTGAACCCCTCATGCGCATCGATATTTTTCATGGCATCGCCGCAGGCACGCCAACAAATGAAGCCGTTATTTCCGGCCGCCGAAAAGAGAGCCGAGCACTCCGCGGATGATCTGGCGGCCAAGCTGGCTGCCGATCGTGCGCACGGTGCTTTTGACCAAAGCCTCGGCCACGCCCTGTCTGCGGCTTGATCCCCCGAGCCAGTCCAATCCACCGCCAGGCTCGGCTGCGTCTTTTTTCTCCTGCGACTCATGCCGCGCAGCCTCCCGCGCTTCCAGCGTCCGGGCCTGCAGCCGTTCAAAAGCCGAATCCCGGTCCAGAGCGGTATCGTAGCGCCCCTTCAAGGGTGAACGTGCCATGATCCGCGCCCGCTCCTGCGGGGGCAGGGGGCCAATTTTCGATTGCGGAGGGCGGATGAGCACCCGCTCGACCACCCCCGGCCGGCCTTTGGCATCCAGGGTGGAAACAAGCGCCTCGCCCACTCCAAGCTCGGTGATGACCACTGCCGTATTGAGCTGCGGGTTGGGCCGGAAACTCTCGGCCACGGTGCGTACCGCCTTCTGCTCCTTGGGCGTGAAGGCGCGCAGGGCGTGCTGGATCTTGAGTCCCAGCTGGGCCAAAATAGGGTCAGGGATATCCGACGGACTCTGGGTGACGAAATAAATGCCCACCCCCTTGGAGCGGATCAGGCGCACCACCTGCTCGATCTTGTCGATCAGGACCTTGGGCGCATTGTCGAAAAGCAGATGCGCCTCATCGAAGAAGAAAACCATCTTGGGGAGATCCAAGTCCCCGACCTCGGGCAGCTGCTCGAAGAGTTCGGAGAGCAGCCACAACAGAAAGGTGGCGTAAATCTTGGGAGAGCGGGACATGAGACTCGTCGCATCGAGCAGGGAGATGACCCCGTTGCCGGAAAAATCCACATGCATGAGATCGCTCAAGGCCAGGGCCGGCTCGCCGAAGAACACGTCCCCGCCCTGCTCCTCCAGCACCAGAAGCTGGCGCTGTATGGCGCCCACGCTGGAGGCTCCGATGTTGCCGTAGACGCTCTGCAGCTGGGCCGCGTTCTCGGCCATGAAGGCGAGCATGGCGCGCAGATCCTTCAAATTGAGGAGCAGCAGCCCCTGCTCGTCGGCGATGCGGAAACAGGCATGCAGGATGCCGGATTGGGTCTCGTTCAGGTCCAGGAGCGAAGACAGCAGCAGCGGGCCCATTTCGGAAATGGTCGTGCGCAGCGGATGCCCCGTCTGGCCGAAGATGTCCCAGAAAACCACCGGACAGCCCTGAAAGGAAAATTCGCCGACCGGCATGGCGGCCAGGCGTTCGTCGATCTTCGGGTGCGGCGCGCCGGGGGCGGCGATGCCCGAAAGGTCGCCTTTGATGTCCGCTGCGAAGACAGGCACGCCCAGGCGCGAAAAACTTTCGGCCAACACCTGCAGCGTCACGGTCTTGCCCGTGCCCGTGGCACCGGCGACCAGACCGTGCCTGTTGCTCATGGAGCCCAGCTGATGAATGCCCAGACCGCCTGCGCCGCCTATCAAAAATTCTCCCGCGCCCATCGTCGCACCTCACAAAAAATGTCCTGTGGTTCATGCACCGAGCAGTCTGTACCAAAGAGATCCCAAAAAACAAAGGCCATTGACTTACAAAGAAAGGCTCGCCACAACAACGCTCGACACGCTTGCTTGATGACCGTTCACCCCCGCCTGCGGCCCGCATCGCGGAGGGGAACTCAGAACTATCGCCAACCCACTGCAAATCGGACTTATATGATCAAGATTCATCCCAGCCCCAAAGGCTATGTCACGGACCTGGACAAAACATGCACCCCCGAGGAGACCGTGACCAAGGCCCGCAAGGCCCTGTCCCTCTCGGGCAAGCGCATTCTGGCCCAGACCAGACGCATCGACACTGGCCGTCTGGGCATCCCGGTCTACATGTCGGTCTGCGGTGAAGACGCCCGTGAGATCATGCCCACCCGCAAGCAGATGGGTAAAGGCGCCTCCGGCCCCCAGGCCGAAGCCTCGGCGTTGATGGAACTGGCGGAACGCTTCAGTTTTTTTTCCTACTGGAACACACCGGACAATTTTCAGCCCATGACCTGGTCGCAGGCCAAGGTCGCGTTTGGCGACAGACTCATGCCCATCTCCTACCTGATCCAGTCCGTCACCGACAGGGTCAGCGAAGAAGACGCGGCCCGCATCCTGGATCTCGTGCCCTGGAGTTTCGCCCCGGTCACGGACATCGGCGGCGGACGGGAATTCGTGGCGCCGCTGGACTGGTTCAAGAAACTCAACGAGTTCAATGGCTCTTCCGCCGGAAACACCCTGGAGGAGTCCATGCTCCAGGGCGGATGCGAACTGGTCGAGCGACATGTCTGCGCCGTTATCGACCGCACGCGGCAGGAGACGCCGAACATCGACCCGGCCTCCTTCACCGATCCGGTCCTGATCGAACTGTACGAAAAATTCACCACGAACGGCCTGCGCGTCTGGTTGAAGGATTTCAGCCTGGGCCTGCCCGTGCCCACGGTGGCTGCCCTGGTCCTGGACCCGGCCACTTTTCCGGACAAGAGCGAGATCGTCTTCACCGCGGGCACTGCCTCCTCGCCCCAGAAGGCGGCCATCCGCGCCCTGACCGAAATCGCCCAGCTCGGCGGAGACTTTGAAACCTGCAGCAATTACGAAGCCTCGGGCCTGCCCAAGTTCACCCATCCGGACCAGTTTTCCTGGCTGGTCACGGGCCCATGCGTATCCATCGATACCCTGCCCTCAAACCAGGATACGGACATCGCTGCTGAATTGCTGAGCTTTTGCGCACGGCTGCGGGAACAGGAGTTCACCTTTTTCTCCGTGGACACCACGGTGGAAGACCTGGGCATTCCCGCCAACTACAATTTCATTCCCGGCTTTCTGTTCCGGGAGCGCACGCCCATGGCCTCCCTGGGCCTCTTCGTCGGCCGCATCCTGGCCGAAGACATGGAACCGGACCAGGCCGAGGCCGGCCTCTCGCTCCTCGAACAGATATACCCTGACGCCCATTACCTGCCCTTTTTCCGGGGTCTCGTGGCCCTGCGCCAAGGGGAGATCGACCGGGCGGCGGCCTGGTTCGCCCTGGCCGAACCCCTCCAGCCCGAAGCCGACGACCGTGGGCTGGCCGCTTTTTATCAGGCCTATTCCCTGTCCCAGCAGGGGCAATGGGCCGAAACCATCCCCCACCTGGACCGCGCCGTATGCCACTGCCCGGAGGTCAAGGAATACTTCAACCTGCGCGGGGTGGCCTATTTCAAACAGCGCGAATTCGCCGGAGCCGCGGCCAATTTCGAACTGGCCCTTGCTCTTGACAGCGGTTCGGCCATGGACCTGGCCAATCTGGGTTTGTGTCATAAATTCATGAACAACGCGGAAAAAGCGCGGGAACTTTTGGGCGAAGCCCTGGAGTTGGATCCGAGCCTGGAGTTTGCCCGCACCCATTTGAATGAACTGGAAGCCTAAAAAGGAGGGCCTCATGGATATCAGCAAAAAAATCGCGGAATTGAAGCAGGACCCCGGATTTCGGGAGAACGTCGGCATGATTCTGGTCCACAACGGCGTGGTCCGTGCGTGGTCGCGCAAGGACGGAGCCAAGGTCGGCCGGATCAAGATCGAGGTCGATCAGGCCAAAGTCGAAGCCATCCGCAGCGAATTTGAGGCCAGGCCAGGCATTTTCAGGGTTGTGGCCGAGGCCAAAAGCGGCGAATACGTTCCCGGCGACGATCTGCTTTTTCTGATCGTGGCCGGTGACATCCGCGAAAATGTCAAGCCAGCCCTCGGCGAACTTCTGGACCGCATCAAGTCCGAGGCCGTGACCAAACAGGAACTCGATAAATAAACGGAGAAGACCCCCCCATGAAACGTCGAAACATGTCCACCTTGCTCAGCCAACTCCTCCTTGGCGCTCTCCTTGTCCTGTCCACGAGCGCCCTCGCCGCCACGGACTTGCCGACCCCCACGGGCGGCACCAGCTTCGACTACGCATGGCTCAAGGGACGGGCCAAATTCCTGGCGGAACAACCCTACGTCAGTCACGAGGGAGAGTTCCCGGCCGCCCTGAAAAACCTGAGTTGGGACGCCTACATGCAGCTCGCCTTCAATTCGGATCACGCGTTGTGGAAGAGCGAGGCCTCTCTCTTCCGGGCCGAACTGTTCCATCTGGGCCTCTTTTTCAAGACGCCCATCACCATGTATGAAATGCAGGACGGCAAGGTCAAAGAGCTCGACTACACGCCCGACCTCTTCAACTACGGAACCTCCGGGGTCAAAGGCAAGGATCTGCCCAAGAACCTCGGCTTCGCCGGTTTCCGGTTGCGTTATCACACCGACTGGGCCCGCGATCTGGTAGCCTTCCTCGGAGCGAGCTATTTCCGCGCCGTGGGTGGAGAGATGCAGTACGGCATGTCGGCCCGCGGCCTGGCCGTGGACACGGCCCTGCCCCGGGATGAGGAATTTCCCATCTTCACCCACTTCTGGCTCGAAAAGCCCCGCCCGGGCAGCGACACCGCAACGGTCTACGCCCTCCTCGATTCGCCCAGCGTGACCGGTGCGTACCGCTTCGACATCCGACCCGGCCAGACCCTGACCATGAAGGTCGACGCGGCCATCTACCCGCGCAAGCCCATCGAACGCCTGGGCATCGCCCCCCTGACCAGCATGTACATGGTCGGCGAAAACGACCGCCGCACCAGCTACGATTGGCGCCCGGAACTGCACGACTCCGACGGTCTGGCCATCCACAACGGCAACGGGGAGTGGATCTGGCGCCCGCTCAACAACCCGCCCTTCCTGCGCTTCAATGCGTATATGGACAGCAACCCGCGCGGCTTTGGCCTGATCCAGCGCGACCAGAAATTCGACCATTATCAGGACGACGGAGTCTTCTACGACAAACGCCCGAGCGTCTGGATCGAACCCATCGGCAACTGGGGCACGGGCTCGGTGCAACTGGTGGAGATCGCCAACCTGGACGAGACCTTCGACAACATCGTCGCCTTCTGGAACCCCGCCACCCCGGTCGCGGCTGGGCAGGAGCTGCTCTTCAGCTACAACATGTACTGGGGCACCAACCCGCCCCTGCAGAAAAAACTCGCCCGCGTGGTCGACACCTTCACCGGCCTGGGCGGCGTGGTCGGACTGAAGCGCAAGTACTACAGCCAGCGCTTCGTCGTGGACTTCACCGGCGGGGATCTGGCCCTGATCGGCAAAGACACCAAGATCAAGCCGGTCTTGAGCACCTCGGCCGGCCGGATCGAGATCACCTCGGTCCGCCCCCTGCACTCCATCGGCGGCTACCGCTGCATGTTCGATGTCGTGCCGCCGGACGAAACCCAGCAGCCGATCAACCTGCGCATGTATCTCGAAGCCGACGGACGCCCCCTGAGCGAGACCTGGGTCTACCAGTGGACCCCACCGGCAGCGGGCAACCGGGAACTCCACAATCCCGGCCATTTGGACAAGCAGCCCGGCAACGAATAGGGCATGAGAAAGGGCAGGCCCGGCCTGCCCTCACAGCACTGCATCCATCGGGGCGGAGTCACTTCCGCCCCCCTCATTTGAAATACGCTTCCGCCATCTCCCGCACCCGCAGCGCTTCTTCATCCTTGCCATGCTTGACGCACCCCTGGACATAGCGCCGCACTTTCTCTTTCAACGCCGCCACGGCCAGAGCCCTCTGTCCGGCGCACAATTCCATGCTCCGCAGCAGATCGAGCATGGCGTAGATGCGGTACAGATCAAGGCCGATGATGCGCCGCGAGAGCTGATCCGCATGTCCCCCGGACTTGACGGTCAGCGACTCGGGCACCAGCCCCACGGCATGGCGCACCCCGACGCGCAGCCACAGGCTGTAATCCTC
>CAXNFJ010000027.1:0-11728 GCA_964201165.1 Desulfomicrobium sp. | reverse complement strand
AAGAATTCCGCCCACTTTTCATGGCTGGGCAGGATGCCCAGGTGCAGCATGTCCGGATTGGTGAACAGGATGTTCGGAGGATTTTGACGGATGCGGGAGCGTTGCGAAGCCGACGTGTCCCCGTCGTAAATGGCCGATGAAGGCGTGGGAAACAGGCTTGCGGCCAGCGAGTCCAGGGCTCTGCGTTGATCCTGGGCCAGGGCCTTCAGGGGAAAGAGATACAGGGCGCGGGCGCGGCGGTCCCGGTGGCAGGCTTCCAGGACAGGAAGGTTGTAGATCAGGGATTTGCCGCTGGCCGTGGGCGTGGCCACAACCACATGACGGCCGGCGCGGATCAGGTCCACGGCCTGACATTGGTGCGCGTACAGTTCCCGCACACCGAGCAGATCAAGGCCGCGCTGCACCGGACTCGGCCAGACCCGGGCCGGAGCCCCGAAGCGCGGAGCCTGTCCGGAAAAGAACCGGTGACCGGCAATATTCGCGGCCAGCCATGGAGTCCTGTCCACCAGGGCCAAAAAATCCGAGACAGTGGCCTCGCTCATGTCAGGCTTTTTCAGTTCTTGGCCGGGATCTTGTATTTTTTGAGCTTGTACTGCAGCAGGCTTTTGGACACGTCCAGAAGTTCCGCCGTCTTGACCTGCACGAACCCGGAATGAACCATGGCCCGACGGATCAGAGCCGCTTCAATTTTCTCCAGAGTTTCCGACAGGTTGACCTTGAGCGGCAGCAGATCCACCGCGCTCTTGAACTGCGTGGCCTCGTCGCGCAATTCGGGCGGCAGATCGTCCACATCGATCACGTCATGGTTGGTCAGCACCACGCACCGCTCAATGACATTTTCCAACTGGCGCACGTTGCCCGGCCATTCGTAAGCGCAGAGATAGTCGATGGCGCCAGACGTGAAGCCGTGGACGAGCCGGTTATTCTCCAGGGAGAACTTGCGCAGAAAATGGCTGGCCAGGACAGGGATGTCCTCGCGCCGCTCACGCAGGGGCGGCAGGTGGATGTTGACCACGTTCAAGCGATAAAACAGGTCTTCACGAAACCTGCCGGCCACGATCTCTTCCTGCAGATTCTTGTTGGTGGCGGCCACCAGCCGGAAATCCACGGCGATCGTCTCGGTCCCGCCGACCCGCTCGATGACCCGCTCCTGCAGCACACGCAAGAGTTTGACCTGCATCTCCTGGGACAGCTCGCCGATTTCGTCCAGAAAAAGGGTTCCACCCTGAGCCAGCTCGAAACGGCCGCGTTTGAGGGCCATGGCCCCGGTGAACGACCCCTTTTCGTGCCCAAAAAGCTCGCTCTCCAGCACTCCGGGATTGAGCGACATGCAATTGACGGAAATGAAGGGCATGTCCTTGCGATCCGAGGTCACATGGATAGCCCGAGCCACCAGCTCCTTGCCCGTGCCGGACTCGCCCGTGACCAGCACGTTGCTGCGGGTCGGAGCGACCTTGCCGGCCAGGGTCAACACATCCTGGATGGGCTTGGAGTTGCCGATGATGGTTTCCTTGCCGAACTTCTCGGCCAGGCTTTCACGCAGGAGGCGGTTCTGTTGCTCGGCGTGGGAGAGTTTGATGGCCTTGCCGACGGAAAGCAGTATTTCGTCGTTGGCGAAAGGCTTGGTGATGTAGTCGAAGGCACCGCTCTTCATGGCCTCCACGGCCCGGTCGATGGTCCCGAAGGCGGTCATGATCATGACCGGAACATGCGGATGACGCTTGTGCACGGTCTCCAAAACCTGTTGTCCCGTCATGCCGGGCATCTTCATGTCCGTGATGACCACGTCGACCTCGGATTCGTCGAGGTAGGTCATGGCCATGACCGGGTCGCTCAAGGCCGTGACCGTGTAGCCCTCCTCTTCCAGGATGGCCTCCAGGATGAGCAGGTAGTTTTTTTCGTCGTCAATGATCAGAATGTGATTGCCCATATCGAATACCCGCTAGCAAGGCTCGGAAAAGACCACCAGAGCCTCGGCTCCGCCATGGGAGCCATTCCGGAGAATCATTTCCGCGCCGTGAATTTGAAAAATGGAACTGGTGATGGCCAGGCCCAGGCCCGTGCCCGTGTCCTTGGTCGTAAAAAAAGGCTCGACATAGCGGTCCAGCAGCTTCGCGTCAAAACCCGGCCCCGTGTCCCGGACCAACACCGCCATCTGCCCGTCATGACATGCCGGCAGGATGCGCACCGCCCCCTCTCCGTGGCAGGCCTGGATGGCATTGCTGATCAGGTTGTAAAAGCCCCTATACAAGAGATCCCTGTCGCCCTGGATCACATACCCGTCGGGCAACTCGCTCTCCACGACCACTCCATGATCCTGCCCCTCCTGGGTCAGAAAAGCCACGGCATGACGGACCACTTTTTCCAGATGCACATCTTGCAGCGAGGGCTGCCGGGGGCGGGCGTAATCCAGAAAATCATTCACGGTCTGGCTCAGACGCTTTGATTCGTAGAAGATGGCCTCCAGGATTTTGGCATTGGCGCCGCCCGAGGCCTTTTCCCGCTTCAGCAGCAGTTCCGCGCTGCTGCGGATGATCCCCAAGGGGTTGCGGATCTCGTGCGCGATGCTGGCCACCATGCGGCCCATAGATGCGAGCTTTTCGTTCTGCAGCAGTTCCCTTTCCAGACGGTCCTTGTCTCGAAACCGCTCGTCAAGCACCCGGTCGGCTTTGCGAATCAAAAAGAAAATCAATGCATACAGTGCCGCTGAGCCCAAAAACGTGGTCAGGATGATGAGCCGCTGCAGATGCAGTACGGTCTCGTAGTCGCTGGTGATGTCCTGTCTGAATTCGAGCACCCCCAGAAGTGGTCCGGGCTGGTCCCGAAAACGCAGATCCCGTTCGGCCCGCAGGGGGTACACCGTGCGCAGCACCACATCCGCAGGTTGCAGCTTGAAGGCGAAAACAACATCCCACAGGCTCAAGGAATTCTGCAATTCAAATTTGTGCATACCTTTTTCGATCGCCGTCTGCACGACCGGCCCGCCCAATTCGGCATTGCCGACCTGCTCGGCGCTGGTGCTGAAGGCCACCACGTTCTGTTCGTCGTAAATGCGCAGATCCAGCACATGGAAGGAGTGGATGGTGGATTCGACAAGCTGCTCCAGCCGTTCATACTGATCTTTGCGCTTGAGTTCCACCCGCCCGAAACCGAGCACCACCGGCAGGGTGAAGCGGCGATAAATTTGATGATTGAGATTCTCGGCCAGAAGTTGGGCAAACGCCGTGTTTTTCTTGAGCAGCGCGCTCTTGGCGTAATTGGTCATGAAGACCGACATGAGGATGCTTGAGCCCAAAATCAACACCAGGGTGCTGATGGACAGGAACTTGACCAACTGGAAGGGATGGGCCGGATCAACGCGAAAGGGATTGAGCTTCATGCTTTGGCCGAGGTCAAAAATGTGGATGGGCGAGGTGCCCGGCACGGGGCGGGGCCAATGGCCCCGGGACAGCTTTGTGTTAGGCTCTAGGCCCTGCGCCGGTCAAGACAATAGCGGATCAGCCCCCGCGTGGACGCGTCATGCCCGGCCGCAGGCCCGCCTTTCAGCTCCGGCAGGATGACGCCGGCCAACTGCTTGCCCAGCTCCACACCCATCTGATCAAAGGAATTGATGCCCCAGATGACGCCCTGCACGAAAATCTTGTGCTCGTACATGGCGATGAGGCTGCCCAGCACGCGCGGGGTGAGGCGGTCATAGAGCAGTGAATTTGTCGGACGGTTGCCCTCGAAACGCTTGTGCGGGGCCAATGCCGCCCGCGCCTCGGGCGTCAGGCCTTGCAGTTCCAGCTCGGCCTCGGCCAGAGTCCGGCCGCGCATGAGGGCCTCGGTCTGGGCCAGGAAATTGGCCAGGAGGATGGTGTGATGCTCGCCAACATCGTGCAGGGCATTGACCGCGACCAGGAAATCGCAGGGCACCACGGTCGTGCCCTGGTGCAGGAGCTGATAGAAGGCGTGCTGGCCGTTGGTGCCCGGCTCGCCCCACAGGATGGGACCCGTGGCATGGGTCACGGGCTGGCCGCTCCGGGTCACGCCCTTACCGTTGCTCTCCATGTCCGCCTGTTGCAGATACGCGGGCAAAAGCGCCAGGTACTGGTCATACGGGAGCACGGCATGGGCCTCCAAGCCGTGAAAATTGCGGTACCACACGCCCAAAAGGGCCAGAAGAACCGGAATGTTGCGCTCAAAGGGCGCCGTGCGAAAATGCTCGTCCATGTCCCGGGCTCCGGCCAGGAGTTCCCGAAAATTCTTCATGCCCACGGCCAGGGCGATGGACAGTCCGATGCAGGACCACAGGGAATAACGCCCGCCGACCCAATCCCAAAAAGCGAACATGTTGGCCGGATCGATGCCGAAGGCCGTGACGGCAGGCTCGTTGGTCGACAAGGCCACGAAATGCCGGGCCACGTCGGATTCACGCGCGCCGCTCTGCAGGAACCAATTCCGTGCCGTATGGGCGTTGGTCAAGGTTTCCTGGGTGGTGAAGGTCTTGGAGGCGATGATGAATAGCGTGGACTGGGGGCGCACCTTGGCCAGAACCTGCGCAATGTGCGTGCCGTCGATGTTGGACACGAAATGAAAGTTCAGATCGGGCTGGCGGTAATAATCCAGGGCCGAGGTGACCATGCGCGGGCCGAGGTCCGAGCCCCCGATGCCGATGTTGACCACGTCCCGAATCGGCTCCCCGGTGTGCCCAGTCCATTCCCCGGAACGGACCCTGGCCGTGAACACGTCCATCCGGGCCAAAACCTCGTGCACCTCGTCCACCACATTGACCCCGTCCACGAGCACGGACTCATCGGAACCGGCCCGCAGGGCGACGTGCAGCACAGCCCGATTCTCCGTGGTGTTGATCCGCTCTCCGGCAAACATGGCCCGCGTCCGGCCGGCCACATCGGCTTCGCGCGCCAGCGCCAGAAGCAGGGACAGGGTCTGGTCCGTGATCCTGTTTTTGGAATAATCCAAAAACAACCCGGCGCCCTGCGTTGAAAAACGCTCGAACCGCCCCAGGTCACGATCAAAAAGCTCCCGCATGGGGGGGACATCCGACACATGCTCCAGGAGCGCTTTCCAGGGGGCGGATTGATCGATCACAGGACACCTCCGGTCATTTTTTCAAGCCATGCAAAACCTGACCGATTCTGTCCAGACAACCGGTCAGAGTCTCGTCGTCCAAGGCATAGGAAATACGGATGCAGCGGTCATCGCCAAAGGCCGCGCCGGGAACCAGGGCCACACCCGCCTCTTCAAGCAGCAACGCGCACAGGGCCGTGGAGTCCGGAACTTCCGGAGTATAGTACCAGTCCACCTGCGGGAAAAGATAAAAGGCGCCGGCCGGTTCAGGGCAAACCACATGCCCCCAGGCGCGAATCATGGCCAGCCCCAAATTCCGGCGACGCACAAAGGCTTCCTTCATGGGCGCCAGACAATCCCATCCCCCGGTCAGGGCGGCAAGGGCCGCTTTTTGGGCGATGGAGCAGATATTGGAGGTGGATTGTCCCTGAATCTTGGTCATGGCCTTGATCAGATCCACATGAGCCAGGGTGTAGCCCACCCGCCATCCGGTCATGGCGAAGCTCTTGGCCAGTCCGTTGACCACGGCGAAATTTTCGGGATGCCGTTGCCACCATGGCGCCAGGGACACGGGCTTGGCTGGATCGTACACCAGTTGATCATAGATTTCGTCGGAAATGACGAAGACACCCTTGTCCACGGCCCAGGTGGCGATGGCGTCGAGCTGATCCTGAGTATAATGACAGCCCGTGGGGTTCGAGGGGGAGTTCATGATCAGGCAACGGGTCCGCGGAGTGCGCACGGCTTCGAGCTGCTCCACGCTGACCAGAAAATTGTTTTCCGGCTCCGTGGCGACAAAGACGGACACACCTTCGGCCAACTGCACCAAGGCCGGATAGCTGACCCAATAAGGCGCCGGGATGATGACCTCGTCGCCCGGATCAAGCAGGACCTGAAACAAATTGTAGAGGCTCTGCTTGCCTCCGTTGGTGACCACCACATTCTCCAAGACTGCATCCACCCCGTAAAATGCGTGGAAATAACCGGCCACGGCCGTGCGCAGCTCCGGGATGCCCGGAACAGGCGTGTACCGGGTGAATCCTTGCTCCATGGCGACTCTCGCCGCGTCACAGACATGCTCGGGGGTGCGGAAATCGGGTTCGCCCACGGCCAGGCTCACAATCTGCCGGCCCGCGGCGCGCAGTTCCTGGGCCTTGGTGTTGATGGTCAGGGTCGCGGAAGGCTTGATACGGGTGATGCGTTGCGCCAGTTTCATTTTCGTACGGTCTCCTCTTTGAGACGGATGGTGAACATGGGATTAAATTTCTGCGTTGGCGATGTGATCTTCCATCGCGATTTCCAATTCGGCCAGGGTAATGTCGGAAAGGCCGAGCAGACCGGCCTCGACGCAGGTGACCAGGATCAGCCCCCTGTCCTCGCGCAGCCCGATGCCAAGCTTCCTGCACACGAGATTGGCCAGGCGGACCACAATCAGGAGGATATTGGCCGTATCAAAATCCGGGCGGTGATGATCGCGACAGACTTCGCAGTACGATTCGGGCAGGTTCCATTTTTCAAGCAGCAAAAAACCGCATTCGGGATGCATGGCGTCGACAAATTCATCGGCGGCGGTTTTGGTGATCCGGGGAGCGTCCTTATCTTTTTCCCCCACGGAAACCAAGGCTTTGAGCACCAGAAGTTTGCCGACATCGTGGATAAGCCCGGCGATGAACGCCTCGGGCGCGAGCTCCACGTAGCCGCAGCGTTTGGTCAGCCATTGCGCGCCGAAGGCGCAGGCCACGGAATGTTTCCAGAGCGTGGACGTGTACTGCTGAACAAAGGGGTTTCGCGAACTGTAGTTCTTGCGCTGGGTGGCCATCATCACGCAGTTGACGACCTCACGCAGGCCGATGCGTATGACCGCGTCTTGAATCCGGCTGATTTTTTTGATGCCCCGAAAAAAAGAGGAGTTGGCGAGCTTGAGCACCTCCGCCACCAACACCTGATCCTGCACAATATAGCTGATGACCTTGTCCGTATCCGGGTCGGTCCTGGTTGCTTCCTGGTGCACGAGCAACGCGGTGCGGTCGAAAACCGGCAGATCGCTGCCGGGTTCATTCAAAAAGTCCCGCACCCGATCATGAATAGAGGCGATTTCAAACATTCCTAGACTCCGAGTATGCGTCGCAATTCGGCCAAAGGCCGGGGTTTGTGGACCCGGGGCAAGGTCCGCAGAACCTCTTCCACCGTGGTCATTCCGATGGCCGCCTTGACAATCCCATCTTCCAGCAAGGAGACCATGCCGGCCTTCTCCAGACTTATTTCGCGCAGTTCGTGGGTGGTCCTGCGCTGCAGGACCGCATCCCGGATAAAGACCTCCGGAACAAGCATCTCATATACGGCGAGACGCCCCTTGTACCCGCTGTGGCGGCAGGCCGCACAGCCCCGCCCCTTGCGGAACTCGGCACCGGCCAGGTCGCCGTAGGTGCAGCCCATGCGCCGCAGTTGGGTCAAGTCCGGCTGGTAGGGTACGGCGCAGTGCGGGCATATTCGCCGCACCAGGCGTTGCGAAATGATGCAGGACAAGGTTGAGGAGACCAAAAAAGGCTCGATGTCCATGTCCAGGAGGCGAACAAGCGCGCCGATACTGTCCTCGGTATGAAATGTGGTCAGGACCTTGTGCCCGGTCAAAGCGGTCTGAATGCACATCACCGCCGAAAAATGATCCCGCACCTCACCGATGACCACAATGTCGGGATCCTGCCGCACAATGTGCTTGAGGGTTTCCTCGAAAGTCAAACCGATGGAAGGCATGATGGAACATTGCCCTACTCCCCGGACTTTGTATTCGACAGGATCTTCGGCCGTGATAATGCTCACTTCGGGCCGGTTCAAATAATTGATGCAGCTGTAGACCGTGGTCGATTTGCCGGACCCGGTGGGCCCTGTGACCATGATCACCCCTGACGGCGCGTCCAGGGCCTCTTCCATGAAGCGGCTGAGCATCCCCGGCAGCATGCCCAATTCGTGCATGGGCAAGAGATCTTCCTGATTCTTCAAAAGGCGCATGACGATCTGCTCGCCATAGACCGTGACATAGAAGGACATGCGCAGATCGATCTGCACGCCCATGTGGTTGAAGATAAGCCGGCCATCCTGATGCCGCCGTTTCTCGGCGATGTCCGCGCCGCACATGATCTTGAAGCGACTGACCAGAGGCGCCACCGCCCCGACGGGATAATCGCGGAACTGAACCATGACCCCGTCGACCCGGAACCGAATCCGCAGCCGGTCGGCCATGGGCTCGACGTGAATGTCGCTGGCCCCGCGCTTGAATGCGGCCAGCACAATGGAATTGGCTATCTCGACGATGTTCAGGCGGTTTAAGTCCGTCCCGCTCCCAACGCGCAATTCCTCCTTGCGCTTGGCCAGCACCTCGTCCAAATGAGTGACCCTGGTAATGCAGACCACTATATTCGCGCCGAAATAATCCCGCGCGGCATCCACGCTGCGCGGATCCAGTGGATCGACGAACGCGATGCGCACGCTTCCGTCCGACTGCATGTCATAGGGCACAAACCGGTACTGCTCGAAATATTCCACGGGACCACGGCTCATCAACCCCGCATCCGGCTCCTTGGCCGCCAATTCCAGGATCGGCAGGCCAAGCTGCAGAGCCAGTATCTCCGTCAGCTTGTCATCGGCCAGAAATTTATGCTGGATAAGGATGTCCCCGAGCTTCTGCTGACGCCCCCCTTGCAGCTGCAGCGTCAAGGCACGGCCGAGTTCCTCGTCCGTCAGATAGCCAAGACCGTTCAACAGGTCGCCGATGCGGAGCTCGCCCAGATTGCGACGGATGGTTTGGCGCATTTGCTCATCCGTGACATAACCGAGCTCCCGCACGACATCGCACAATGGCTTGCTCATATGCAGCTTGGAGGAAACCCGCCGTGCATATTCCGCTTGCTGAAGGGTGAGGCGCTCCTCGCGGATCAAAAGCTGGATGATGGGGTTGAAAACGGGTTCTGTGGTGCCGTTATCCAAATTCATCTGCGTGCCCATTCATCTTTCCGGCAGGAATCAGCGCAAAAGGTAAAAACCCAGTTCCTTGTCATATTCACTCCTGAAAAAACTCACGCCGATAAGATCGCCCCTGATGTTGCGCACTTCCGCGCGGCGCTGGATGAGACTCTGCGGCGGACAGTCCAGACGAAACTGCACGGTGAGCACATCGCCGACATTCATCAGAGCTTTTGCCCCATTCTCTTTCAACTCGACGGAAAAAGACATGCCGCTCATGGAAAGGTCATGCAAGTGAATACCCGAAAGCTCTTTGGTCCTGTGATTATGGCACTGCCCAATCAACACGACTGCCCTGCGATAAAATTTTCTGAATTCGATCAGCACGGACACGCTTTCGCCGCAGCGACATTTAATCTTGATGCGACTGTCACGATTCTGATAGCCTGACGCGTCAAACGTGGTATTGAATCCACAATGCGGACATTGAAAAACGGCTTGTCCCTGTTTGTCGGCGTAAACTTTTTCCACGATTATCCTTGCGACCACTCTCCGATATATTAACCGCCTTGCGACATCTGAAAATGCTACGGCGTCGAACACTTCATGTAAAGACCGGCGGCCCGGTGCACATCCCGCCAAAAAAACCCCTGAACTGTTTCCAAGTCAGGGGTTTTCGGTGAGCAAGCGCCTAATCTCTTCCAATTCGCGCCGAAGAGCGTCCAGCGGGACTCGGGCGGCTTCGGCCCCTTCCAACTTCTGCCGAGCGCCTTTGATGGTCAACTTGTCCACATACAAGAGATGCCGTATCCGCTCCAGAACCCGCACATGCTCTTCGGTGTAGTAGCGCTGCCCCTTTGAGGTCCTGGCCGCCGACAGTTGGGGGAACTCCTCTTCCCAGAAACGCAGCACGTAGGGCTCCACTCCAAGTTGCCTGGCAACCTGTCCTATGCGCAAGCGCTTTTCGGTGTCGGGCGTAACGGGTCTGAGCACATTCCCTCCTAGCCCACGGAGCCTGTCAGGAAAAACGGACAGACAACCTCTCGACCAGATGCTGACCAATGCGGAGATTGATTTTTTCCACTTCCTTGTCCTTCAGCGTCCGCTCGGGGTGGCGGAACACGAAGCGAAAGGACAAATTACGGTCGCCGCTCCCCTCGGGGGTGTAGACGTCGACCAGAAAGACATCCTCCAGCAACGGCTCCCGCAATGCGTTGACCGTATCAACTACGGAACCAATTGCAAGGCCCTGGGGCGCGATGAGGGTCATGTCGCGCCGCACCACCGGAAATTTGGGAAGCTGCCGGAAGATCGGACTCACGCGCATGTTCATCACCAGGTCAAGGTCCAGGTCCGCGAACCAGACCTCGCCGCGCGCCTGATAGGCGTCGGCCAGATCCTCGCGGATCTTTCCGACCCGGCCCACGACCTGCTCGCCGGCAAGCACCAGGAGTTCCGGTGCCAAATAGGGATGCTCCGAGCCGCGCTCGAAGGATGCCGCGCCGATGCCCAGAGTCAGCAGGAGATGTTCCGCCAGGCCTTTGATATCCTCATACCCGAAGCGGCCCTCGGGATAGGGGAAGCGTCCGGGGAAGCGCCCGCCATGCAGCAGAATTCCCAGACGGTTGTTTTCCCGTGTCAAGGTATCGCTCTGCGCGTCCTGCACAAAAGTGTGCGCGACTTCGAAGATGCGGATACGGGTGTTGTCCTGACTCATGTTCTGGCGCAGGGAGCCCAGAAGTCCGGGCGCAAGTTCCGTGCGCAGGACATTCATATCCTCGCTGAGCGGGTTGAAAATATGCACCCTGCCCTCAAGGGGCAGCCCGCAGCGATCCAGGTCCGCCGTGCCGACAAAGCTGTAGTTGACGACCTCGGCGAGGCCCGCGCCCCGGCCCCAGTCCTTGACCTGATTGAGGAACGCAAAGGTGGGGTCGGTCTTGTCCAGGTCGGCCAGGCTCTTCTTCACCGTGGGCAGGACCGCTTCGATGCGATCCATGCCATAAACCCTGGCCACCTCTTCGATCAGGTCGACTTCACGCTCCAGGTCCAACCTGAAAGACGGAGCCGTGACCTGCCACGTATGGCCTTCGGCAACCTCGCAACCAAGCCGGGTCAATGTTTCCCGGCAAAAATCTGCAGGCATCTCCACGCCCAGCAGACGTGTGGCCTTGGCCGGAGCGAAGGAAATGTTCTTGTACTCAAAAGGCCGAGGCTCGGCTTTGGCCACACCGGGAGCGACCGCACCGCCGGAGACTTGGGCCATGAGGCTTGCGGCCCTGTTCATGGCGTGGGTGTTGCCGATCTGGTCCACTCCGCGTTCGAAGCGGTACGATGCATCACTGGAAAGGCCCAGACGTCGGGCCGTCTTACGGATGGAAGCGGGATCGAAAACCGCGCTCTCCAGCAAGACCGTGGAGCTGCCGTCGGTGATTTCGGAGTTGGCGCCGCCCATTACCCCGGCCAGAGCCACTGGCCGCTCGTCGTCCCAAATGAGCAGGTCCCGGCCGGTCAAGGTTCGATCCTGACCGTCAAGAGTGGTCATGATCATGCCTTCCTCGGCCAGTCCCACCCGGAGACGGTCGCCGTGCAGCAGATCCCGGTCAAAGGCGTGCAGGGGCTGTCCGCATTCCAGCATCACATAGTTGGTCACATCGACAATGTTGTTGATAGGCCGAAGTCCCACGGCCAGAAGACGGTA
>CAXNFJ010000026.1:0-11826 GCA_964201165.1 Desulfomicrobium sp. | reverse complement strand
TGCCAGCCGCACGGCCAAAGAGGTGTTGCGTTGCCGACCACGTTCGTTGCCCAGGCCCATGTGCATGGCCCGACGCGAGCCCAGGAGCACGGCCAATTTCCTGGCCCGGGTCAGGCCGGTGTAGATCAGGTTGCGCTGCAGGAGCATGTAATGCTGGGAGACCACGGGCATGACCACGGCCGGATATTCGCTGCCCTGGCTTTTGTGCACGCTGATGGCGTAGGCCAGACCGATCTCGTCCAACTCGTCGAAGTCGTACTCCACCTCCCGGCCGTCAAATTCCGCGTTCAGGGTTTCGGCGTCCGCGTCAAAACCGGTGATGCGGCCCAGGTCGCCGTTGAAGACATCCTTGTCGTAATTGTTGCGCAGCTGCAGGATGCGATCCCCGACCCGGTAGGCGCGCTGGCCGCGAACCAGTTCCCGGCCGTCCGGATTGAGCCGCTCCTGCAGGAGGCGATTCAGGGCCACAGTCCCCACCTCGCCCTTGTGCATGGGGGTCAGGACCTGCACGTCGGTCATGGGATCAAGGCCGTAGGCCTCGGGGATGCGCTCGCAGACCATGCGCAGGACCAGGGACTGCAACTCCATGAGATCTTCCTTCTCGACCCAGAAAAAATCGGCCTTGGGCGGAGGATGGGGGCTGCCCAGGGGAAATTCGCCCTCGTTGATGCGATGGGCGTTGACCACGATCATGCTCTCCCGCGCCTGGCGGTAGATGTGGGTCAGGCGCACGGCCGGGATCACGCCGCTCTCCAGCATGTCGCCCAGCACGTTGCCCGCGCCGACCGACGGCAACTGATTTTCGTCGCCGACGAAAACCAGGCGGCAGGTCATGGGCAGGGCGCGCAGGAGCGACAGGCACAAGCCGCAATCGAGCATGGAGACCTCGTCCACCACCATGACATCGGCGGAGAGTTTCTTCTCCTCGTTGAACTCGAAGCCCGTGCCGGGCTGGAAGCGCAGTAGCCGGTGCAGGGTCGTGGCCGTGAACCCCGTGGCCTCGGACAGGCGCTTGGCGGCGCGGCCCGTGGGGGCGGCCAGGGATATCTTCAGGCCCAGGGCTTTCAACGCCCTGACCACGACCCGCGTGATGGTCGTCTTGCCTGTGCCCGGTCCGCCGGTGATGATGGACACCTTGTGCCCGCAGGCCGATTCCACGGCCGAGCGCTGCTCGTCGGACAAGGTCAGGGACTGGCGTTTCTCCTCCTGCTCCACGGCCTTGGTGATCTTGGCCGGATCGATGCGGCTGACGTGGTCCAGAAGCCCGCGCAGCCGGGATGCGATCTCGCGCTCGATGCGGTAGAAATAGGTCAGGAAAACCGCCTCGCCCACCCCCTTCTCGGGCAGGGATTCGATGACCAGACGCTTGCGCTCCGCCAAGGACTCGACCTGCTCCTCGATCAGTTCCGGGTCATGACAGCCCAGCAGCTTGCCCGCCTCCTCCACCAGCACCGGACGGGGCAAATACATGTGCCCGGCCCCTTCGGCCACCTGACGCAGGCAATACTCGACCCCGGCCTCCAGACGCTGGGGCGCGTCCTCGGCGAAGCCGAGCTTGAGGGCCACTTCGTCGGCCGTGCGAAAGCCGATGCCGTGGATGTCATAGGCCAGATCATAGGGATTGGCGCGCAGCCGCTGCACGGAGTTGACCCCGTACTGACGGAAAATGCGGTGGGCGAAGGTCGTGGCCACGCCGTGGGTCTGCAGAAAAAGCATGAGCCCGCGCACTTCCCGTTTTTCCTGCCAGGAGGACACGATGGTCTTGAGCTTGGCCGGGCCGATGCCCTCCACTTCCAGCAGGCGCTCGGGGTCCGAGTCGAGGATATCGAGAATCTGGCTGCCGAAACGACTGATCAGGCGGTCGGCGGTCTTCTCGCCGATGCCCTTCACGGCCCCGGAGCCCAGGAAACGGCGGATGCCGTTCAACGTGGCGGGCAAGAGATGCTCGCAGGATTCGGCTTTGAACTGCCGGCCAAACTTGGGATGCTCGACCCATTCACCGCTCAGGCGCAGGGACTCGCCCGGAGCCACGTCGCCCAGCAGTCCGACGACGTTGACCTGGCCGGGCTCGGCTGGTGAGTCCACGCGGGCTATGACGTACCCGTTTTCGGGATTGTGGTAGACGACGGTGACGACTTCGCCCTGAATGGTGTGCATGGGCCTAGAGGGTCTGCCGGTATTTGAGGGATTGTTTGAGGGTTTCGCGATCCACGTACTTGATCTCGGAGCCAAGGGGGATGCCCTGGGCCAGACGGGTCACCGAAATCTCGGGAAAGCCGCGCGTGATGAGATTGTGCACGTAGGAGCCCGTGGCCTCGGCTTCCATGGTCGAACCCAGGGCCAGGATGACCTCGCGGACCTGGCCCTCGCGCAGCGTGGATTCAAGCCGCCCGATCTCGAGGGATCTGGCGTCGATCCCGTCAAGGGGGGAAAGAAGGCCGCCCAGGATCAGATACCGGCCTTTGAATACTCCCGATTCTTCCATGACCATGAGACTGTCCCATTCCGAGACCAGACAGAGCTGCTCGGGACTCCTTTTGGGGTCCGAGCAGAGGTGACAGGGATCCGCGTCGGCCAGGCCGCAACAGCGCGAACACACATGCAGGGCGCTGCGCAGGCCCTCGATGTCCCGGCCGAAGGCGCGCACGGACTCCTCGGGCCATTTCAGCAGAGTCAGGGCCATGCGCAGAGCGCTTTTCGGCCCCACGCCGGGCAGGGCCGAAAACTGATCCACGATCTTTTGCAAAGGGGCGGGAAGGCGCTGCACTTAAATACTCCTAGAAAAGACCGGGAATCTTCATGCCGCCGGTGATCTGCGCCATTTCGGACTGCATCAGATCCTTGCCCTTCTTCACCGCTTCGTTCACGGCGGCGAGGATCAGGTCCTGGAGCATCTCCGCGTCGCCGGATTCCATGACCGAGGGGTCGATCCTTATGCCCAGCAGTTCGCCCGAACAGTTGGCCTTGACCGTGACCATGCCGCCGCCGACGCTGGCCTCCACTTCCTTCTTGCCAATCTCTTCCTGGGTGCGCAGCATCTTTTTCTGCATGACCTGCGCCTGTCTGATCAGTTCGTTCATATCTCGTTCTCCTTCGCATTGCCGTTTGCATTGCCATTTGATAGGGGCCGGACCTCCACGATCCGGGCCTGAAATCTTTCCTGGGCCTCGCGAACCACGGGGTCGGCCACTGCCATCTCCCGCAACTCGGTGCGGGTCTTGCGCACCACTTCCGCGGGCATCTCCACCCGCACCCCGAACCCCGGCCCAAAATATCCCCGCGCGAGTTCCGTCAGCGCCGGCAGGCTGGCCTTGAGCCGGTCGCACAGGAAACTGTGCGGACTGCTCAAAACGAGCTCCGTGCCCTGAATCAGCCCCTGGGCCTTGTCCAGACCGGGCAAAGGCCTCGAGCCCTCGGGCCGCTTGCCGCAAAAGGTGATGAATCCGGCCCAGGTTCGTGGCCCGGCCGGCAATGGGGCCGTATCGGCCTGCACGCCGAAACTCGCGTTGGCTTCCCGGACCGTGTTCGCAGACTGGGGCGCCCGGTACGAAGCCGTGGGCGCATCCTGGGCAGGCATGGCAGGGGAGGGCTGCGCAGCCTGGAAACGAGGCTGCGCGACGCCCTCGGGCTGATCCGCGACCGGGGCTGGCGTTGGAACCGGACGCGGCGGCACGGCGGACTGCGCCCGCGTGGCCGCGGCGGGCCGGGGCGCGACAGGAGGAGCCGCAGGCCGGCCGGAAACGGCATGGGACGGAGCCGCCCCGCGCCCTTGTTCGCCGCCCGGCCGGGCCTCGGCCGAGCCCAGGGCCAGCAGATCCGGCAGGCAGGCCAGATTGAGGAGCAGAAGCTCCAGAGCCAGGGCCGGCTCCATGCTGGTCAGGATCTTGCGCTGGCTGTCCATGGTCATCTGCCAGGCCGCATGCAGGTGTCCCAGGGTAAAACGGGGCGCGACGCCCGCCCAGATGTCCACTTCCTCGGCGGGCAGATCGATGATGCCGCGCGCGCCTTCACCCAGCTGGTGCAGCAGAAAGAGATTGCGCCAGCACGCGGACAGCTCGCGCAGGAAAAAGCCCAGGTCCGCGCCCTGGTCCAGGACCTCCGTGAGCAGGGCATGGAGGCCGAGCAGGTCGCGGCTCTGCACGCATTCCACCAGACGGACGAAAATTTCCCCTCCGGCCAGCCCCAGGACCTCGCGCACGTCGGCCAAGGTCAAGGAGTCGGAGCCCAGAGCCAAAACCTGTCCCAAGAGAGACATGCTGTCCCGGACCGATCCGGCCCCGCGCCGGGCGATGAGGGTAATGGCGGAATGTTCGGCCGTGATGCTTTCGCGTTCGAGCACGCCCTGAAGATGCCGGACCAGCTCGGCCTGCGGCAGGCGCTTGAAGACGAAATGCTGACAGCGGCTGATAATGGTCTGGGGAAATTTCTCCGGTTCCGTGGTGGCCATGATGAAGGTCACGTGGCCGGGCGGCTCCTCCAGGGTTTTGAGGAGCGCGTTGAAGGCCGCCTTGGACAGCATGTGGGCTTCGTCGATGATGATGACCTTGTAGCGGCATTCCAGGGGCGCATACCCCACGTCCTCTTTCAAGCGGCGGACATTGTCCACGCCGGTGTTGGAGGCGCCGTCGATCTCGACCACGTCCACGGCGGAGCCCAGGGTGATCTGACGGCAGATCGGGCACTGGTTGCAGGGCTCGGCGGCCGGACCGTTCCGGCAATTGAGGGCCTTGGCGAAGATGCGGGCCAAGGTGGTCTTGCCCACCCCCCTGGTGCCGCTGAACAGATAGGCCGGCGCGACCCGGCCCGTGGCTGCGGCCCGGGAGAGAATGCGCTTGACGGCGTCCTGGCCGGCCACGTGGGCGAAACTCTGGGGGCGGTAGCGGGCGGTGAGGCTTTCCTGGCTCATGAAGTGGGGGCTCGGGGATTGAAGTTGAGCTGGGCCATGCCTGACAAAACCCGACATGAACGCGGGCGTGGCCAGCCTGAATCACAAAATTCCGATTTCAACGATTGCTCCCCGATCATGCTGCACCTGTCGGAGGGTCATCTGCGAACAGGCGCGGCACGATCGGAGCGAAGGGCCGCGCCGTTATGAATTGGGAATCGTGTAGCGGGCCAGCCACGTGCCGTACTTGGGGTTGTCCCCGCGCAGCAGCTTGAAATAGGCGTCCTGCAAGGCCGCGGTCACTGGGCCACGGTTGCCAGAGCCAATGGTCCTGCGGTCGAGTTCGCGGATGGGCGTGACCTCGGCCGCCGTGCCGGTGAAGAAGGCTTCGTCAGCGCAATACAGCTCGTCGCGGGTGAAGCGCTCCTCGACCACGGTGTAGCCCAGATCCTCGGCCAGGAGCATGAGCGTCTCGCGGGTGATGCCGGCCAGGATGGAGCCAAGGGGCGGAGTCTTGATGACGCCTTTGCGGACCATGAAAATATTTTCCCCAGTGGCCTCGGACACATACCCCTCGGCATCAAGCATGAGGGCCTCGTGGTATCCGTCGGCCAGGGCCTCGCGCTTGGCCAGCACGGAGTTGACGTAGTTGCCGCAGGTCTTGGCCTTGGTCATCATCACGTTGACGTGGTGTCGGGTGAAGGTCGAGGTCTTGATGCGGATGCCTTTTTCCAGGGCCTCGGCGCCGAGGTACGCGCCCCAGGGCCAGGTGGCGATGATGGTCTGGATGGGGTTGTCGGCCGGATAAACGCCCATGACCCCGGCGCCGATGAAGGTCAGGGGCCGGATGTAGCCCTCGGTCAGCCTGTTGGCCTGCAAGGTCTCGATGATCGCCCGGCAGATTTCTTCCCGGGTATGGGGGATGACCATCTCGTTGATCTTGGCCGACAGGAAAAGCCGTTCCACATGCTCCTGCAGCCGGAAGACGGCCGAGCCGCCGTCGGAGCAGGTGTAGCAGCGGATGCCCTCGAACACGCCCACGCCGTAATGCAGGGTGTGGGTCAGGACGTGGACCTGGGCTTCGTCCCAAGGCACGAGTTTGCCGTCGAACCAAATCTTGTCAGCTTTCTGGACCATACATCCTCCTCAAGGTGGGCGTCGTTGAAGCCTGCGGGCACGCGGGCCCCAAGCGTGCCTGGACACTAGGACAAGGCAAAAGTCCGGTCAAGCAAGCCCGCGCCTGGCCCAGCCCGGGATGCGGCCGCAAGCCCCGCTACTCGCGGCTTGCGGCCCGTCTTGCACTATTTGTCGTTATTATGGCTGGAGCGGAAAACCATGCGGATGGGCGTCTTGTCCATGCGGAAGACCTTGCGCAGCTGATTTTCCAGGTAGCGCACATAGCTGCCGTGAAAGAGCTTCTCGTCGTTGACGAAGAAGACGAAGGTCGGGGGGCGGGAATCGGCCTGGGTCATGTAGTAGATCTTGCCCCGGCGGCCGCCCATGACCGGAGGCTGATGCCGCTCGGTGACCATCTTGACCAGCCGGTTGAGCTCGCCCGTGGTCACGCGCTGGCCGCACTGCTCCCACAGCTTCTCGACCAGGGGCAGAAGCCCGCCAAGCCCCGCCATGGACACGGACGAAGAGAAGAGCACCGGCACATGGGCGCAAAAAGCGAATTGTTCGACCAGTTCCTTCTTGGCCTTGGCCAGTTGGTCCTTGGTCAAGAGGTCGATCTTGTTGACCACGATGATGAAGGGGACCTTTTCCGTGTCCAGAAAGGACAAGAGGCGCTTGTCCTGCCCGACCACTCCGTCCATCACATCCAGGACCAGGACCACGACATCGGCCTGCTTGGCCGCCTGCATGGAATGGACAACGCTGAAATACTCCAGGGAGTCGATGACCTTGGACTTGCGGCGCACCCCGGCCGTATCGACAAAGGTGTACATCTTGTCGCCGCGCTGCACGGTCACATCCACACAGTCACGGGTGGTGCCGGCCTCGGAGCTGACCATGAGCCGCTTCTTGCCGAGGATGGCATTGATGGTCGACGACTTGCCCGCGTTCGGCCGCCCCAAAAGGGCGATCTTCAGCCCGCCGGGGCCGACTCCGGCGGCCTCGTCCAGCACATCGATCTCGGGCAGGGAGCGCTCGATCACATCACGCAGGTCGCCCATGCCGTAGCCGTGGGATGCGGACACGCTTTCCAGGGGAAAGCCCAGGGCGTAGAAGTCGGCAACCATGCGTTCTTCCTGTTCGGGACCGTCGACCTTGTTCACGACGACCCGCACCGCCTTGCCGGACTGGCGCAGAAACTGCCCGACCTGCTCGTCCTGAGGATGCAGACCGCTGCGCCCGTCGACGATGAAAAGGATCAGATCCGCGCCGGCTATGGCTTCGCGGGCCTGATCAAAAATGTTCATCTCAATTTCGTTGCTGGACTCCGGGACCAGCCCGCCCGTGTCCACGACCACATAGGAGCGGGTTTCGCCGCGCATTTCGCTGTAAATGCTGTCCCGGGTCACGCCGGCCATGTCGTGGGTGATGGAGACCCGTTTTTTGATCAGGCGGTTGAAAAGCGTGGACTTGCCCACGTTGGGGCGGCCGACAAGGGCCACCAGAGGAAGATGCTCGTTCATGATCGAAATTCCTGGCCGATGATTTCGGCAATGCTCAATGTGTAGGGCGGGGAAAGAACCCCGCGTTCAGTGATGATGCCTGTGATCAGGGAGTGATCCGTGATGTCGAAGGCATAATTGAAAACCGGCACTCCGTCCGGGGTGATCTGGGTCGGACCGACATGGGTCACCTCCAGGGGCGTGCGTTCCTCGATGGGAATGAGGCTGCCGTCGGCCGTGGCCAGATCAAAAGTGGAACTGGGCGCGGCCACATAAAAAGGGATGCCGTAATGCCGGGCCAGGATGGCCACGCCGGAGGTGCCGATCTTGTTGGCGACGTCCCCGTTGGCCACGATGCGGTCCGCCCCGACCACGACCTTTTGCACCAGGCCGCGCCGCATGAGCAGCGAACAGGCGTTGTCGCAGGCCACGGTGACCGGGATGCCGTCCTTGTGCAGCTCATAGGCCGTGAGCCGAGCGCCCTGCAGAAAAGGCCGGGTCTCGTTGGCAATGACCGCGATCTTCTTGCCCATGTCCACAGCGCCCCTGATCACACCCAGCGCCGTGCCGTATCCGGCGGTGGCCAGGGCTCCGGCATTGCAGTGGGTCATGACCGTGTCGCCGTCGGCCAGGAGTGCCCCGCCAAAACGGCCCATGGCCTTATTCATGGCGATGTCCTCGGCGTGGATCTTGCGGGCCAGGGCCAGCCAGGTCTCGGCCAGCTCACCCGGAGCCTGGATTCCGGCCTGGGCGGCGCGCATGACTCCGACGGCCCAGGCCAGGTTGACCGCCGTGGGCCGGGCCTGGACAAGCTGCCCAAGCAGGCGGTGCAGCTCGCTCATCCAGTACGGCCCGGCGGCCATGGCCTGCTTCAGGGCGATGCGGCAGCCGTAGGCCGCGCTGACGCCGATGGCCGGAGCCCCGCGCACGACCATGGTCTGCAGGGCATAAATGACGTCCTCCACCGTGCGGCAGGCGAAGGTTTCCTCCACCAGGGGGAGTTTGCGCTGGTCAAGAAGCAGGAGCGTGCAGTTATCGGCGTCGAACTGAATGTGATCTTCCATGAAAAACCTCGTAAAAGAAGAAAGAGTGGGACCTATGGGAAATATGGGATGTATGGGTCTTTCTGCATAGGCCCCATATTTCCCATAGGTCCCATTCTTCTCCCCTTCCCAACAAAAAAAACCGGACCACCACGCAGCCCGGTTTCCACAGACAGGCTCGGCGCCCTCTGCGTTAGGAGCGCTCGGTCACTTCCACCAGATGAAAGCCGAACTGGGTCTTGACCGGGCCGTGCACGACGCCGACGGCTTCGTTGAAGCAGACGTGGTCGAATTCGGGCACCATCTGGCCGGGGCCGAAAGAGCCCAGGTCGCCGCCACGCTTGCCGGAGGGGCACTGGGAAAACTCGCGGGCGACTTCGGCGAAATCTCCGCCTTCTTCAGTGATTTTCTTTTTCAGAGCCAGGCAAACCTCTTCGGTTGCCACCAGAATGTGACGGGCACGTGCTTTGGCCATGGAATTCTCCTTCATGTTTTTTTGTGGCCCTACCCGGATGCCCGCCACTTGGCAAGACGGCCCTTGGCTCAGGCGTAGGCCAACATGAGCCGTCGCACCCCGTCCATGTCCACGGGCCGCCGATACAACGCCCCTGCGCGGCATTGCGGGAGCACCGCGTCCTTGGACGGCCGCTCTTCCCGATACAGAACGCCGATGGGAATCTCCTCCCCGAAGACCGTGGCCACGTTCATGGCCGCGGCCCAATCCCGCGGGTCGTGGGTGGCTTCCTTGCATCTGGCCTTGTACCAGCCGAAGGTGTTGACCTTGTTGAAGGAAACACAGGGCGAATGCATGTCCACCAGGGCGAATCCGGGGTGCTCTATGGCCTGGACAATGGTCGCCACGGCGTGTTCGCGCAGCCCCGAAAAGCTCCTGGCCACGAATCCTGCGCGCATGGCCACGGCCACGGCCACGGGATTGAAGGGCTGATCGACCACGCCGAGGGGATGATTCTTGGTCACATGCCCGGTCATGGTCGTGGGGCTCGATTGGCCCTTGGTCAGTCCGTATATCTGATTGTCATGCACGATGAGGGTGATGTTCACGTTGCGGCGGATGGCGGCCAAAAAATGATTCCCGCCCTCGCCATAGGAGCAGCCGTCGCCCGACTCCACCAGAACGGTCAGTTCCGGATTGCTCAGCTTGATGGCCTGGGCCGGGGGCAGAGCCCGGCCGTGCAGGCCGTTGAAGCCGTTGCAGTTGAGATAATGCACGATCTTGGCCGCCTGTCCTATGCCCGAAACCATGACGAACTGGTGGGGCTCGATATCCTGCCGGGCCAGGGCTTCCTTGACCGCCGGAAGAACGTCGTGGTTGCCGCAGCCCGGGCACCAGCTGGTCACATGGTCACCGAAGATTTTGGTGTCGATCATAAAGCCTCCAGAATGGGCCGCAGGCGCGCCATGACATACCCGGCGGTCAGGGCCCGGCCGTCGTAGCGCAGGACGGTTTGTTGAATATGAAAGCCTGTCGTCTTGCGCAGCAAGCCCGCGAACTGGGCGGTGCTGTTGCCTTCCACTGCGACCACGGTCTTGGCCGAGTCGAGCCGCCATAAAAAAGTCTCCGGAACGAGCGGCCAGACTTGGGCAAAGCTCAATACGCCGACCTTGACCCCGTCCGTCTGAAGAATTTCAACGACCTCGCGCAGCACTTCGCACGTTGAGCCCCAGCCCACCAGGAGCAGATCCGGGGCATCCGCTCCCCGGTACTCGGGCGGCAGAACTTCACGCAGCAACACGTCCTTCTTGGCCAGCCGCTTGTCCTGCATGCGCACCCGGATATCCCCGGCTTCGATGATATGCCCGGCCTCGTCGTGCTCGTGGCAATCCGCCATGACCAGACTGCGCCCGTTTCCGGGAATGCGCCGGGGCGAGATGGGCGCGGACCAGTTGTAACGCCGGTAGTTTTCAGGGTAGGAATCGGACAGGTCCGGGGTCGCGATGGGCTCCAGACTCTCCAGATCGAAGGGGTCGACAGACCTGGCGGCGCTGGCCAGATACTGGTCCGAAAGGATGAAGACCGGCCCCTGGCTCTTTTCGGCCAGATCGAAAGCCTTGTGCGTGAGGTAAAAACAATCACTGACATTGGTCGGGGCCAGGATAGCGCGATGGAACTCGCCGTGACCGGCGTACAGGACCAGCTCCAGATCAGCCTGTTCCGTGCGCGTGGCCAGGCCCGTGGCCGGGCCGGGGCGCTGCGCCACGACAAAGACCACGGGCATCTCCATGACACCGGCCAGGCTGACGGCTTCGGTCATGAGGGCAAATCCGCCGCCCGAGGTGGGCACGAGGCTTCTCGCTCCGGCATAGGCCGCGCCGATGGCCATGTTCGCGGCCGCGATCTCGTCCTCGGCCTGTTCCACCACCACGCCCATCTCCACCGGGGCCTGGGCCAGACCCTCGGCAATGGAGGTCGCCGGAGACATGGGATAATACCCGCAAAAACGCACGCCGGCGGCCAGGGCTCCAAGAACAAGAGCCTGATTGCCGTCCATGGCCAGCCGCCCGGCAGGGTCCGTGCTTTCAGGCATGGACAGCCGGGGCGCATGCTCCTCGGCCCACTTCATGGACGCCGCCAGCACATCCAGGTTGCTGGCCACGATCTGGTCGCCCTTGACCTTGAAATGCTCCGTAAGCTGAGCCTGCAGCATCCCGGCCTTGATGCCGAGCATGGCGCCGAGCACGCCCAAGAGCGCCACGTTGCGGAAAACCGGTCGCGGAGCCAGCTCGGCAAAGGGGATACCGAGCAGACCGGCTTCGGCAGGCATCTCCCAGGCCGCGTCGACCAGGATGACGGCCTGGTCCTCCAGCTTGTCCCGATGCAGATCCACGCTCTCCCGGCTCATGGCCGCCAGCACGTGAAACATGTCGGGAGGACCGGGCACGGGCTGCGCGCCGATGCGCACCCGCACATTGTTATGCCCCCCGCGCACCCTGGACATGACATGCTGGGCAGTGAGCAGATGCCACCCAGAGCGGACCACCGCCGTTCCCAAGAGGCTGGCCACGGTATCCAAACCCTGGCCGGCCTCCCCTCCCATGATCAGATGCATTTCTTGGCGCACAGATATCTCCTTGGTTCCCCATGGACGCGGCCGCGCCGCGCGGGATGAAGTGCAATGATCCCCTTGCTTGCATATTTTGACGCAGGAGACAACCATCACGTCGTGTTTGTGACGTGATCGGCAGCTTGTGTTAGAGCAGGGCGCCGGGAGGAAAAGGTGGCGCCATGCTGGACGGGAGAGCGGGAAATCCTTAAGGCAGT
>CAXNFJ010000025.1:0-11830 GCA_964201165.1 Desulfomicrobium sp. | reverse complement strand
TCAAATCGTCACCGACAAGGCGCAGGATTTGAACGCCCTGCGCGCAGAGATCGGCATCGTCTTTCAGCAGTTCAATCTGTACCCGCACTTGACGGTGCTTAAAAACATCATCCTGGCCCCCATGAAGGTCAAGAACGTGTCCAAGGATGAGGCGGAGAAAACGGCACTACGCTTGCTTGAGCGGGTGGGCATCGGCAATCAGGCTCACAAATATCCGGTCGAGTTGTCCGGTGGCCAGCAGCAGCGCGTGGCTATCGCCCGGGCCCTGGCCATGCAGCCGCAGATCATGCTTTTTGACGAACCCACCTCGGCCCTGGATCCGGAAATGATCAACGAGGTTTTGAACGTCATGAAGGATCTGGCCCGTGAGGGCATGACCATGCTGTGCGTGACCCATGAAATGGGTTTTGCCCGGGAAGTGGCGGACCGCGTCATATTCATGGATCACGGCGAGATCCTGGAGCGGGGTACTCCGGAGCATTTCTTCACCACTCCCGAACATGAACGGACCAAGGCGTTTCTGAGAGAAATTCTCTAAACCCATAAACCTTGCAACTGGAGGAGACGGTTATGACAAAAATGTGGAAAGCTGCCCTGTTGATGGTGGTTGTGACGATGTTCCTGGGTCTGCCCGGCGCCAATGCCGGAAAACTGGAAGACATCAAGGCGCGCGGCACGCTGGTGGCCGGTGTCAAGGACTCGCAGCCGCCCTTTGGCTACGTGGACGAGGAAACAAAGCAGCTCGTCGGCTTCGAGCCGGAACTCTGCGCCGCCCTGGCCGCCAAGCTCGGTGTCAAGCTTGAGCTCAAGCCCGTGACCTCCGCCACCCGCATTCCCATGCTGGAGCAGGGCGCCATCGATCTCATCGTCGCCACCATGACGCACAAGATCGAGCGCGAGGAAAAGATCGATTTCTCCATCACGTATTTCCCGGCCGCTCAGAAGCTGCTGGTCAAGAAGGACGGGGGCATCAAGTCCGTAGCCGATCTGGCCGGCAAGAAGGTCGGTTCCGCCAAGGGCTCCACCTCCGAGCAGAACGTCAAGAAGGCCCAGCCTGCCTGTGACGTCATCTCTTTTGAAACCTATCCCGAGGCCTTCCTGGCCATGAAGCAGGGCAAAGTTGCGGCTGTGACCACAGACGCCCCCATCCTGCTGGGCATCCGCAACTCCGACGATAATCCCGAGAGCTGGGCCATCGTAGGCGAGGACATCGCCGCCGAGCCTTACGGCATCGGCTTGCCCGAGAATGATTCCGACTTGCGCGACGCCGTCAATATCGCCCTGATGGAGATGTGGAAGTCCGGCGACTACCAGAAGCTTTACGCCAAGTGGTTCGGCGAGAAGACCAAGTTCTACATTCCGCTCGAATGGACCATGGAAATTTGGCCGTAAGACGTCAGTTTTGACGACGAGGGAGGCCGGCCCCACAGGCCGGCCATTTTTTTCACGATCACCCCGAGACTCACGCAGGCGCGCATGAATTACAAGTTCAACTGGGCCATCATCTTTTCCGGCGAGTATGGCCAATGGTTCCTCGACGGCCTGTCCGTGACCCTGCAATTGTCGGGGCTTTCCATCGTCCTGGCCATGCTTCTGGGCACGCTGCTCACGGTCCTGCGTCTCTCCAGGGTCAAGCCTCTGGAATGGTTTGCCGCGGGCTACATCGAGTTTTTCCGCAACACGCCGCTCGTGGTCCAGATCTTTTTTTGGTATTTCGGCTCCGATCCGTTGCTGCCCGCCGTATTCAAGGAGTGGCTCTACAGGCAGAACATCGAGTTCGCCACCGGGGTCATCGCCCTGACGACCTATACCGCGGCCTTCCTCGCTGAAGAGCTGCGCTCGGGCATCCTGTCCATCCCCAGGACCCAAATCGAGGCTTCGCGGGCCACGGGACTCTCCTTCCTGCAGTCCATGCGCTACGTCATTCTGCCGCAGGCCTTCCGGATCATCATTCCGCCGCTTATCAGCCAGTTCCTAAACCTCATCAAGAACTCGTCCCTGGTCATGACCATCGGCGTCGCGGAGTTGACCTACATGGCCCGCCAGGTGGAAGCCCATACTTTTCACGGTTTTGAGGCCTTCACCGTCTCGACTCTTATGTACCTGTCCCTGTCGCTTCTCGTTTCCCTGGCCATCAACCTATACAACAAGCACTTTCTGCACGTGGGCAGTAGGTAGGAGGCGGTCATGGATGAGTTTTTGACATGGTTCGTGGCGCTCTTCTCCAACTGGGGCGTGGTCTGGAAAAATTTCGACTACCTGCTCTTCGGGGCCTATCCCAAAGGCCCCCTGGGCGGTCTGGCCATGAGCATCGTCATGGCCGTCATCGGCATCTTCGGGGCCTTCTGGATTGGCTTGGCCGTGGGCCTCATGCGCCTCTCCAAGCGCGCCTGGCTGACCTGGCCGGCCCTGATCTACATTGAGGTCATCCGTGGCACGCCCCTGCTCATGGTCATCTTCTGGTTCTATTTCTTCGCCCCGATCCTGCTCGGTCGCGCCGTGCCCGAGACCGAGAGCGCCATCGCGGCCTTCATCGTGTTCACCGGGGCCTATGTGGCCGAGATCGTGCGCGCCGGCGTCCTGGCCATCCCCAAGGGTCAGATGGAGGCCGCCCGGGGGTCGGGCCTGTCCCACGTGCAGACCATGATCCACGTCATTCTGCCCCAGTCCTTGCGCAACATGATCCCGTCCTTCGTCAACCAGTTTGTGTCCTTGACCAAGGACACCTCCCTGGCCATGATCATCAACGTCAACGAGCTGACCCTGTCGGCCCGTCACATTTATACCCGGACCATGAAGGCGCCGATGGAGATTTTCCTGACCATCGCGCTGTTCTATTTTATCATCTGCTACGTGCTGACGTCTTTCAGCCGCAAACTCGAACGGTCAATGTCCCGTTATCAGGCCAGAACAAATGACAAATAAGCTTACCCGCCTTTGCCTCGTCTTCAATCCCGCATGCGATGATCTTGTCACCGGACTTCTGTTCATACATACCCCGTGGGGCTGGCAGGACGAGGGGTTGAAGGACGGCTTGCGCCACCTGACCGTGCACTTCGACCAGCCTGAACAGTCGGCCGAAACCGAAGCGGCCCTCGTGGCCGCCTGCCCCGGTCTGACCATGGAAATCACATCCGTGGACAATGCGGATTGGAACAGCGCCTGGAAGAAATATTTCACGCCCATCCCCATCGGAACGCGTTTTGTCGTCCTGCCGTCCTGGCTGAAGGACGAGCCGTGCGCGGCCGAGCCCATCCTGATCGAGCCCAAGATGGCCTTTGGAACGGGGCACCATCAGACCACGGCGCTGTGCCTGGGGGCCTTGGATCGTTTGGCCACGGATGGAACGCTCGGCGCGGGACAATCTTTTCTTGATCTCGGCACCGGCTCGGGAATTCTCGGCATCGCCGCGGTCAAGCTGGGCCTTGCCGGCCAGGGGCTTGATATCGATTCGGTGGCCATCGACAATGCGCGTGAGAATGCGGCCTTGAACAAGGTGGAAGGCCGTCTTGAGCTGGGAGTGGGGAGCATCGACGCCATTTCGAAAGAGCGGCGTTTTGACTGCATCATGGCCAATATCCTGGCCAATCCGCTCATCGACATGGCCGAGGAAATCTCTTCGCGGCTGGCCCGTCCGGGTGTGCTGATCCTGTCCGGCATCCTGCGCGAGCAGGCCGACCGCGTCGTGGAGGCCTATACCGCCCTGGGCCTGGACGCTCCGCAAATCTCCCATTCCGGGGAATGGTCGCTGCTTGTCTTCCGGGTATGAACCGCCAAACCCTGCTGCTGAATTATTACGACACCATGCTCGCCGAACTGGGGCCGAGCCATTGGTGGCCTGGGGAATCCCCGTTTGAAATCGCGCTTGGCGCCATCCTGACCCAGAACACGGTCTGGACCAACGTGGAAAAAGCGATGCGCAATCTGCGCGGGCAGGGTCTCCTGGACGCTCGGGCCCTGGACCTGTTGCCCGATGCGGAGCTGGCGGCATTGATCCGACCGGCCGGGGCCTTTCGGGTCAAGACCGTCCGGGTGCGAAATTTTCTGCGTTTTCTCCAGGAATCCTGCGCCCTGGACATGGAGCGGTTGCGTGATGCGGACATGGGCTCGTTGCGCGCCGCGCTCCTCCAGGTTTCGGGCATTGGTCCGGAAACAGCCGATTCCATCCTGCTCTACGCTCTTGAGCAGCCATCCTTTGTGGTCGACGCATATACCCGTCGCATCTTGAACAGGCACATGCTGGTCCCCGAAGACATCGGATACGAGGAATTGCGGGATTTCTTCATGGAGGTCTTGCCGCCGGATGTGCGCCTCTATAACGAATTTCACGCCCTTATCGTGCGCACCGGCAAGGGCTGGTGCGCCAAGAAAGCGGGTAAGTGCCCGTCATGCCCCCTGTCTCATTTTCTGGAGCGGCGCCACCCCTTGACCTGAATGGGAAAAAGCATCATCCCTCACCCATGAATCGCCCGTCACCTTGCTCCATTCTTCGCTTTTACAGCGTTCTCCTGCTGGTTTTGGGCGGTCTTGCATTGTCGGCGTCTCCCTGCTGGTCCTCTCTTGAAGAAGAGATGTCCGACAAAAACAAGCAGTTGGCCGAGCAGAAAAAAGCCATCCAAAGCCTGACGGAAAAAGAGCGTCTCCTGCACAAGGATCTGGCCAAGCTCGAAGGTTCGGTCAAGAATGCCGCCACATCCCTGGATCAGATGGAAAAGGAACTGGCCGAGCTCAAGAAAGAGCAGGCCGAAGGTGCCAAACGCCTGGATGATCTGCTGGCGGAACGGGAAAAGACTACCAAGCGATTGGCCGAACTGATGCAGACCCTATGGCCCATCTATCTGACGGCCAAGGAAGAGGGGTTCGCTTCCACGGACCAGTGGGCGGAAGCCAACCGCCGGGAAGAGTGGTTGTCCGCCCTGTATCGCGAGGCCCAGGGTCTGCGGGAGGATATCGAGCGCCAGAGCCAGACTCTGGCCGATCAGCAATCCGTCCTTGACCAGCGCGCCGACAAGGCGTCGGGCCAGTTGGAAAAGATTAAGACGTCCAGAGCCGAGCTTGAGAAAAAGAAAACCCTCTATGAGCGCCAACTCACGGAAGTGCGGACCAAAAAGCAGCAGAGCGAAAAAGAAATCCAGAACCTGATGGGTTCCATCGCCAGCATCCGCCACAAGATCAGCCTGCAGTCCTCCAAGCAGATTTCAAAACTTCAGGGCAAGCTGTCCTGGCCGGCCCAGGGCAAGAAGGTTGTGTCCTTCGCACCCGAAGGCAATCCCGCCAGCAATGGCATAGGGCTGTCCCTGCCGGCGGGCACTCCGGTTCGCAGCGTGTCCTGGGGCAAGGTTGTGCATAATGACCAGTTGCGCGGATTCGGACAGGTGGTCATCGTCTTTCACGGTGAGGACTATTACTCCCTGTATGCGTTTTTGTCGGAGTCCCCCCTGCCGGTCGGCCGGGAAGTGGAGCGGGGGGAACAGCTCGGCGTGTGCGGGTTTTATCCCGCCGCCAAGGGCAATGGCCTGTATTTTGAATTGCGTTTTAAGCAGAAAGTAATTAATCCTTTGAAATGGTTACAATCGGGGTGAAAGGCGGATTCAAACTTCGTGAATTGGACCACATGACAACACCCACGTTCCCGTGATTCCAACATTTTCTCGCCATTCCCTTAGGGAGGACATCATGCGTTTTAGCCATATCCTTGGCACGATCGTTCTTCTGGCTGGCCTTTGTGGCACAGGCTCATCCAGCCAAGCTCGGGATACGGACCACTACCAGGCTTTGAAACAGTTCAGCCAGGTTTTGGATCTGATCGAAAAAAACTATGTCCAGGAAGTCAACCGCACGGATCTGATCCACGGCGCCATCCAGGGCATGCTCAATTCCATAGATCCTCATTCCGCATATATTGATCTCGAAAAATTTCGGATGATGCAGGAGGAGTTTCAGGGCGAATTCGGCGGTATCGGAATCCAGATCGGAGTCCGGGACAAACGCCTGACCGTCATCGCTCCTATTGAAGACACTCCTGCGGACAAGGCGGGCCTCCGGGCCGGGGACATCATCCTCGAAATCAACGGCGTTTCGGCCCTGGACGCTTCCCTGGAAGACGCGGTCTCCAAGATTCGCGGACCCAAGGGCGAAGCCGTGGAGTTGACCATCCTGCACAAGGACTCCCAGGCTCCGGAAAAAATCAGCATCGTGCGCGGCACCATTCCCTTGATCAGCGTCAAGACCAAGGAACTTGAGCCCGGCTATCTGCATGTGCGGCTGACCGATTTCAAGGCCAATACAACCGAAGACCTGCATCGCAAGCTGCAGGAGTACACCGCCACGAAAGAGCTCAAGGGCGTTGTGCTTGACCTGCGCAACAACCCCGGAGGACTCCTGAACCAGGCCATCTCCGTGACCGACACCTTCCTGCGCGACGGCCTCATCGTCTACACCCAGGGCCGCGACCCCAAAAGCAGAAAGGATGAGCTGGCCTCCAAGCAATCCTCGGACCTGAACTGTCCTGTGGTGGTGCTCATCAACTCCGGGTCCGCCTCGGCCTCGGAGATCGTGGCCGGCGCCCTGCAGGATCGCAAGCGGGCAATTCTGGTGGGCGAGACGACCTTCGGCAAGGGTTCGGTGCAGAGCATCATGCCTTTGTCGGATGGGTCCGCGGTCAAGCTGACCATCGCGCTTTACTACACCCCCAATGGCAGATCGATCCAGGCGGAGGGCATCGATCCGGATGTGGAATTGCCTTTCGTGGTCGCAACGGAAAGCGAGGCGGAGAAGGGGGAATTTCGTGAGGCCAATCTGTCCAAGCATCTGGACAATCCCAATGGCGAGACGTTGCCGAGCATCTCGGAAATGGACTCCAAGGAAGCATTGGCCAAGGACAATCAGTTGCGCATGGGTTTAAGCATGGTCAAATCCCTGCCGCGCTTCATGCAACTTTCCAACTAAATCATACTGCCATGACCGGGGCGGCATTCGCCGCCCCGCATCTCCCTTACCAACATGCCTCCCAAAAAACGCAAAGGGAAGAAAGCTCCGGCCGGGTCTTCCAAATTTTCCTTGTTTAAGGTCCTGCTCTGGGGTTGCGTCATCCTCCTGGCCGGCCTGACGCTGTTCGTGGTCATGCATCTCCCGCTACGCACACTGCCCACCAAGCCCGTCCAGCCTGCGGACGTGGTCCAGCCCCCGGTCACGCCGAAGGAGCCCGGGAATTCCGCTTCGCGAATTCCGGACGCGGAGCCTCCTTCCGCGGCGGTCAACGATACCTCGGCTTCAAAGGTTCCGGCTCCTGTATACGAAGCCCAGAGCGATGATTTTGAAACAAAGGTCCGCAACGTCGATATGGCCATTCTGATGGCGCTGGCCGCACAGGGAGAATCGCAGAACATCATGCGCCATAAGGCCGTGGAGGCGCGTGACCATGATGGACAGGAATTTTTTTATCAAAATTTGACCATCACCCTGAGTCAGGATGTTTTTCCCTTCCTCTCCCAGTTGAAGCAGAATCTGGATCAGTTGGCACCCGAGGTGAGCCTCGCCACTGTCGGCGGCAATCCGCGTGATCTGGAGATTTCCATTCTCGGCGAACCGACGCACCACCTCTTCCTCCCCCTGTCCCTGTCCCCCGAGCCTGCGCCGCCCACCGTGGCCGCGCCCAGATTGGTCATCGTCATCGATGATCTCGGCGAGAGCATGGCCGTGGCCAAACGACTGGCCAGTCTGCCGTTCAAGGTCAGTTTCTCGGTCCTGCCGCACAACACCAAGGCGCGGGAGGTAGCGGCATTGGCCCGGAAAGAGAAACGCGAGTTGTTGCTGCACCTGCCCTGCGAGCCGGAGGGCTATCCAAAGGCGGCCAATTCCGGGCCGGGCACACTGCGCGTGAACATGTCCGAGGCGCTTCTGGAGCAAACTCTGGTCGAGAATCTGGCTCGTTTGCCTGAAGTGGATGGCGTCAACAACCACATGGGTTCCAAGCTGACGCGTGACAGGAAGGCCATGAAGATTGTGCTGGCGCATCTGAAAGGGCAGGGAAAATTTTTTCTGGACAGTCTGACGACATCCAAAAGCTGCGTGCGCGAAGTAAGTTCGGCTTTGGGCATGAGGTACTACAGGCGACATATTTTTTTGGACAACACCGCTAAAGAGCACGCCATTCTTCTGCAGCTCAAAAAAGCTGAATCCCTGGCCAAGCGTACGGGCGTCGCTGTCGCCATCGGCCACCCCTATCCCGCGACGCTGTCCGCCTTGGAATCGTGGGCAAAGTCCCGCGACATGAGTGTGATTATTTGTAAAATACAAGATATTTGACAAAATCCAGGTTTTTCTCCAAGGACTGTACCATATACATAGAGATATGCAGATACGTTCGGATACTTACGCAGGAGCCAAGCATGGAACCGCTTACCCCTTCCTCATGTATACAGGTCCTCCTTGGAATCTCACGGGGACTTTCACATCGGACCAGTATTCAGAAAACCCTGGATGAGATCTGCACCCATGTGGAGCGTTTTTTTTCTCCCAAACATCTGGCCTTCCTGCTTGTGGAACCCGACACGGGCGACCTGACCTTCAATCTTGTCGTCGGCGACAAGGCGGAACTGGTCAGAGGCAAAAAATTGCGGAAAGGCAAAGGCCTTGCCGGATGGGTCGCCGATACCGGGGAGCCGCTCCTTATCGAAAACACGGCCGAGGATCCCCGTTTTACAACGCAATTTCTGACGGCCAAGACCAAGGACAGTACGACCATCATGGCCGTGCCCCTCAAAAGCGGAGATCTGGTCTACGGGGTTATCGAGCTCATTGACTCACAGCATGGCACCACCTTTACCTCGGATAATCTGAGAGATCTCGGAGTTATCGCGGAGGTCACCTCCGTGGCTTTGGAGCGTGCGTATTATTTCCAAGCCATGCGACGCATGGCCGAAACAGACCAGCTCTCCGACTTGCCGAACAAGCGTTCTTTTAATCGGTACATGGAACGTGAAATCGAAGTCTGCAAGCGTTACGGCACTCCTTCAAGCGTGGTGCTCCTGACACTGGAAAATTTACGCAAGCTCAATGAGGACCATGGTGTGATCACCGCGGACAAGATCATACAGATGGTGGGTGCGACCTTGGTCGAGGAAGTTCGCAAGGTCGATACGCCATGCCGGATTTCCTCGGACAAGTTCGCGGTGATCATGCCCAACACGCCCAAAGCCGCGGCCTTGGATGTCAGCCAGCGCATCAATTCAAGAATATTGCAGCAAGGCGCCTCCAGGCAATTGCCTTTTTTTTCCTTGGCGTTAAGTGTTCATACCGGAGTCCAGGACGACATCGCCCCCTTGCTTGGAATCTGCGAGACGAACAACACCAGCGCGCAAGGGTTTCGCAAATTCCGAAACGTCGCGGCAAATATTTACCTGCTGCTCAATGAAGAGAAGCAGGCCATGGAGCGTCGTCAGTACTATCGTAAGAACGTGCAACTGGCCGGGCAGTTCGAAAATCCCGACACCGGCGAATCAGGTGATTTTTTGGTTGAAAACCTGTCCTTGAACGGCTTTGGGTTCACGTCTTTGCTTGGTCATCGCCTGGCAAAGAACTCACTGATCAAGGTTCGTTTCCACCTGGATGACTCGAGACGAACGGAAATCAACCGCTTGATACGCATCAAATACATCAATGACAGATACGTTGGATGCCAGTTCGCCGACCAGAAAAGCTACGACAGCGACTTGGGTTTCTACTTGATGCGCTGAGCGCGTTCTTGATTGTTTTTTCGAAGCGGGCCGTTGCGCCCGCTTCGTGCTTTCAGCGGCGCCTGATCTTTCTTTATTTCTACAAAACAACGAATGACATCTCCAAGGTACCGCACTTCAAAGACAATTGCGCAACGTGCGGGTATCCTGAATTGAGAAATGTTTTTTGCGGGGTGGGGGCCGATATGTGGAGAAGGGCGTGTTGACATCTGAATCGGAGAGATTAAAGAATCTCCTATTCAAACTATAGGAGGCATCTATGTTTACTCTCCAACCGGCTGCCAAGGCGCAACTGGACGAGCATTTTGGCGGAAAGGATAAGGAACCAATTCGTATATACCTGGCTTCGGGTTGTGGCGGTCCCAGTCTTGGACTGGCTCTGGACGAGAAGAAGGACAGCGATCAGGTCTTTGATGTCGATGGCTATTCTTTTCTGATGGAACCAGCCTTGTTCGAAGAAGCCAAGCCCGTGAGCGTGGCTTTTGACTCAAGCATGGGGTTCACTGTGGAATCGAGCATGGTTTTCCCCGAAAGCAAGGGCGGCTGCTCCTCGTGCGGGTGCGGCGGAAGCTGCGGCTAACATACAATTCAAACGCGAAAAGGGCTGCCTCGGCGGCCCTTTTCGCTTTCAGGTTCCGGCTCTTTTCGTTATCTCTGCCTGATGCACATCACCCCCCGCATTCATATCGAGGATGACGACATCCAGCTCGAATTCATCCGCGCCTCCGGCCCCGGAGGCCAGAACGTGAACAAGGTCGCCACGGCCGTGCGTTTGCGCGTGCGGGTGGACGCCATTTGCGGGCTGGACGAAGACGGGCGCGTGCGTCTAGAAGCCCTGGCCGGAAAGCGCATCACCATGGATGGCGAATTGATCATCCGGGCCGAGGCGCAGCGCACCCAGGATGCGAACCGCAAGGCCGCTCTGGAGCGTTTGGCGCATCTGGTGGCCCAGGCCGCCGTGCGTCCCAAGCCTCGACGTCCCACCAAACCCACCCGGGCCTCCAAGGAGAGACGGCTGGCGTCCAAGTCCAAGCAGTCCCGTCTCAAAACCCTGCGTCGGGGAACCGGGGACTAAAATTCTTCCATGTCCCCGACGTCCGCACCACGCCTGCAACGCAGATTCTCCGCCCCGAGGCGGGCCTGGATATAGAGCCCAAGAGCCCGCACCGCCCGGTCCGCATCCCGGAACACGGCCATGCCCTGTTCCCGCAGTATGGCCGCGAAGGGGTCGTACATCTCTCCCCCATCGACCACGGCCACGATGGGCTTGGGACTGTGCCGGGCAATGCCGCTGATTCGTTCGGCAATGTTTTGGCTCACGTCCATAGCCAGGGAGGACAGGGAAGGGGTGATCGGAATCATGCCGATCACGGCGAGGTCCACGCATGGATCCTCTGCCAGGGCCTCCACGACCTCGCCGAAAAGGGCGTCCGTGGCGGCTGGATTCATGTCCAGCGGGTTTTTGACCTCCACCAGCTTGTCAAGTCCGCAGGTCGTCAGCGCCCGGCCGATGCGCTCGCGCGTTGCCGGGTGGAAGATGGCCATGCGCAGCTCGAAATCATCGGCCACGATATTGTCGGCCATGCCCACCGCTTCGTATCCGGCCGTGGAAACGGCGGCCAAGCGGTTCCCGGAGATGACCTTGGCGTGCAGGCTCTTGGCCAGCATGTAAAGTTCCGAGAACTGGCCGAAGGATTTCGCCACCATGGCTCCGGCCTGGGTCAGGCATGACTCGCAGACAGTGTAGTCACCGGCCAGGGATGCCGTGTGGCTCGATGTCGCGGTCTTGCCTTCGGGCGTGCGGCCGGCCTTGTAGAAGACCACCTCCTTGCCGGCCAGGACGGCTTGGCGCACGGCGCTCGTGAATCGCACTCCGTCAAGATAGTTGAACCCTTCGCAGTAGACTCCGATCACGTCCGTGTCCGGCTGATCCTTGAAATAGGTCATGAGGTCCCCCAGGGTCAGGTCGTTCTGATTGCCGATGGAGATGAGATACGCCGGGTCCAGGTCCGGGGTGCGGCTCATGCGCGTGGCCATGAACGCCCCGGATTGGCTGATGAAGGCCGAGTTGCGCTGGTACAGGCCCCGCTCCT
>CAXNFJ010000024.1:0-12171 GCA_964201165.1 Desulfomicrobium sp. | reverse complement strand
CGGTGGGAGACAATGTAGGGCAAGGAGCGGATGGACAGGGACGGGGTTCGTTCATGGCGCGCATGGGACTGTTTACGGAGAATACCGGCTTCACGTGATTGCCGAGCCGGCGAGGGTCGAACCAAAGGGGCAGGTTCGCTTGGTATTGTCCCTCATGGACCCCCACGGCGCATCCGTGACCGATCTTGAGGTCGTGAATGAACATGTGGTGCATTTGAGCATTGTACGCGCCGGACTCGACGTGTTCACACATCTGCATCCGCAAGTGAATGCCGACGGTTCCTTTTCTACGACGCTCATCTTTCCTGTTCCGGGAACCTATCTCCTGTACGCCGACTTCAAGCCCAGGGACGGCATCGCAGTCACGGTCATGGCCGAGCTGCAGGTCCAGGGCGCGGCCCCGGTCGCACTCTCCCTGGAGCCGCATGTGCCGGGCCGGATCATCGCCTCGACCATTGGCGCGGATATCGGGCTGGAAAAAGTGTCGGGCGTCCATCGGATCAGTTTCGCCCTGTGCGAACCGGACGGAACGCCCGTCACGGACCTTGAGCCCTATCTTGGCGCCAAGGGGCACCTTGTCATCATCAGCGAGGACGGGAAACAGTATGTCCGCGTCCAGTCCGTGGATGGCGGAAACGCCTCTGAAGTGATTTTTGATGTCCATGTTCCCGGACCAGGGCTTTACAAGGCCTGGGGCCTGTTCCGGCGGGCCGGGCAGGTGCACGAACTGCCCTTTGCCTTGCGTATTGAATGAGGATGGGGGCGCATCGCCCAATTACTTGTTTGGATCAATATTGTGTGATTTTCTTGCTGTGATCATATCAGAAGGGCTCCCGTCCTTACCAAAAAAACTTGACTACCTGGGAATCCTTGCCATATCAGGCGTTCTCACGGTTTGCCAGGATAGCTCAGTTGGTAGAGCAACTGATTCGTAATCAGTAGGTCGAGAGTTCAATTCTCTTTCCTGGCTCCAGGAAATCAAGGGGTTAGCATTAAAAAGCTAACCCCTTTTTGCGTCTCATTCCTGCTCAACCCGTCCACTCAGCCATTTTTCATGTTCATGCTCAATTCCTGTCGCGTCCGTTCTCGGAATGGTCCATGCCGTTTCGCTTGGGATGGCTGAGGCAGGCTTGATCATGTGTTTCGTTAAAACGTTCAAGCGCACATGCCATTCACTCAGTATTTCTTATCGGACGCCGTCGAGGCTTGGCGGTGTCCGACAAGGGGTATGTTTCTCAAACTTTGAAGCGACCCACCAACTCCTGCAGTGTATTGGAAAGATCGGACAGTTCCCCGGCGCGCTCGTTGATCTTGCCGATGGATACAGAGGCATCCTGAACCGACTGGTTCACATTGCTGATCTCGGTGGTTATCGAGCGGGCGACCATTGAGCCCTGGCTGACATTCTGGTTGACCTCCTGGATTCCGGCCGAAGATTGCGAGATATTCTCGGAGATTTCCTGGGTGGTCGTTGCCTGCCCCTCCACATCCGCAGCGATCGAGGCCACGTTCTCACTGACATTTTTGAATATTTCCAGGATTTGGCCAACTTCGGAAACTGTTTCGTCGGTGGCAACCTGGATCTTGTCAATCTGACTCTGGACCAACTGGGTGGCGTCGGCGGTTTGTTTGGCCAGTTCTTTCACCTCTGAGGCGACCACCGCGAAGCCCCTGCCCGCGTCGCCGGCCCGAGCCGCTTCGATGGTGGCGTTCAGGGCCAACAGGTTGATTTGGGAGGATATGGCGGAAATGACATCCGTGACCTTGCTGATTTCCGAGGCGCTCTGCCCCAGGTTGCCTAACTTGTGCGACACTTCGCCAGCCTTGAGCACCGCAGATTCGGAGATGACTCTCGATTCTTCGGATTTTTTGGCGATAGCCCTTATGGTCATGTTCATGCCGTCGGTCGCCGCCGCAACCATGTTGACGTTGGTGGCGGTCTGTTCACAGGCGGCGGCGACACCGGTCATGGTCACGTCCATTTCCTCGGCGCCGGTGGCCACGGCCCGTGACCGTTCGGCCATGGATTCCGACCCCTCCTTCATTTGTTTGGCGATGCTCGACAGGGAGGCGGATGAGGTGTTGAGAGAGCCTGCGTCGTCCACGATCTGTTCGATCAGGTCCCGCAGTTTTTCCATAAACAGGTTGAACCACGTGGCCATTTCGCCGACTTCGTCATTGGCCTTGATCTCCAGGCGCTTGGTCAGATCGCCTTCGCCCTCGGCGATATCCTTGAGTACCTCCACCGTGCTGCGGATGGGGCGCACGATACCGCCAGCAGCGTACCAGAGCAGAGCGATGGCCAGGATGCTGGTCCCGACTCCGGTTCCCACCAGCATGGTCACGTTTTTCCGGCCGGCATCGCCCAGTTCGTTGTCCAGGGCGATGGCATCGGCCAGTACCGTCGCCTGATCGACCCGAAGCATCACCGACCAAGGCTTGCCGGTTCGTCCAAGAGGTATGGGCGCAAAGACCACGAATTGTTCTTTCTGCTGATTGAGGGTGGCGAGACTTTTGCCTGCTTGGATCTCGCGCAAGTCCTCTTCCCATCCCTCGGGAATGACGTTTTTCATAGAGGTTCCAATCAAGTCGGACTTCTCGCTGTCGGCAACGACGAGACCCTGGTAGCTGATGATGGTCACCTCCCCCTGGCCGCCGAACAGTTCACTGTCGACGTTTTCCGCTATTTTCTGAACAAAATCGAGGTTATAATCGGTACCGGCCACCCCGTGGAATGTGTCGTTGAACAAGATCGGCACGGACAGCGTGGTCAGCCATACCTGTTTGCCCTGAACGATGTAGGGGAATGGGTCCAGTACGCTTTCGGTATGGTTTTCGCGAGGTCCGATGTACCAGCCGCCTTTGAGCACCCCGTTGGGGTGACGATCCATGGTGTCGTATTCCACCAGAGGCTGAACAGCGATGTTCCCTTTCTCGTCACGGTTCCAATAAGGCGTGAACCGTCCTGTGACCTTGTTGTTGCCGTCTTGGCCCGTCGCGAATTCGGCATCACGTCCGTCAAGCGCGTCGGGTTCCCAGCAGGAATAGGAACCGTTGAAATTGGGGTTGTTTTTCAGGATCTTGAGTAAGATGCCGTTGATCTGGTCTCGGCCGAGGATCAGTCCGCTGTTGTCCCTTTCCTTGGAGAGCATGAACGTGTCGGCCATGGTGCGTGCCGCATCCAGGGCCACGTCGAATTCTGCCTGAACTTTGCCGGCATAATTTCCGGCCAAGTTTTTCAATCCGTCAAGCGACCGACTCTCAATCAGTTTGGAAACGCGGGTATTCACCAATTTTTGGTTTTCACGTGCTGAGTATACACTATACCCGACAAGAATAGTCGAAGAGATGAGCAAGCATAGGCCGGCCATACCGGCGATCTTGGTTCGAACCGAAGTGAAGTGCATTTTTTTCTCCTGGACGTTGCTAAAAAAGAATCCAAAAAGCAGCTTTCATGCCATTGTCTGCCCAGCGTCTCTTTTCCTCTGGTATTTGTCTGACAAGATTTCTAATACAAAAGAGTGACTTCTCGATGATCACAGTATGGCGGATTTAAAAATATAGGCATTATTTCAGATTGTTGAAGATGTTGATTGACAGAGAATCGTCAGGAGCAATGGGTCGATATGGCACAACAGAGTGTCAAATTGTCTCACTTGATGGCGTGTTGTTCGGTCTTGTCGCGGCATATCGGAGGTCGTAAAATATTTTTTATCTGATGCATCATGAGAAATATGATGCGCGCGGTTTAAATATTCTTGTTGTGATGAAAAATAGTATTGTTGTATTTAATTTAATGTGTGTATTTATGAATATATATCTATAAAATTTAATTATGGTAAATTAAAAATTATTATAATGACGTTGTGATTCGTTTCAAGTTTTTGAATTATATATTGTTTTTAATAATTTATTTTTATTACGTAGTATATATGTGAATAATTTTCGTGCTGCGTGCTCTAGTCTGTTCACTGTGGAGCGTTGACATTTTGTAGAATGTCCCGGGGGGGGCAAAAAATAGTTTCTCTTGACGAAGGGCGGTTGGCGTCGGTCATTCACGTAGATGGGTTCATGGAGCGCGCCGTGTGGAATTTGTCATCTGGTCGTGTCCGCCTTTTTATTCCGGCCAGGATTTATCGAAGGGATCGCTCCTGCCGAGCTAGGACGCGTCGGATTCGGATAAGTGGCGTTCAGGTGAATAATTCTCGTGTCCGTCATGTAAAAGCCGTGGAGTGATGACGAATATTCACAAATGGCGGGATATTCACTTTTCATTTTTAAAATGTCCGAAAAATTGGACATATTCGATGGCGACTGAATATAATTTTTTGGCGCATTATTTGATTTTTATACACATAGTGCATGTATATAGTTCTGCAAAATACAATGATGTGCTCTGTTCAAATTTAAAAAATAAATTTTATACAAAATAAAAATATAAAAAATAATGAAATGCGTTTTGATAAATTTATCACGAGCAATAATTGGTTGTGTGCACAGTTTGCCAGATCTTTTTTTTTGTTCACATGCGAAAAAAAAGGACGATTTTTTCATAAATTCTTGCGGATAACGTTCATGGAGGATAAGCACGATCAAACAAATTTAACCGTTGGAGGGTATGAGGAATGTTGAAACTGAAGACCATTCTTGCGTTTGCGGTAGGTGCGGTTTTATTTTGCGCTGTATCTGCCACCGCTGCTCCCATCGTGATCAAATTCTCCCATGTCGTGGCCGAGGATACCCCCAAGGGCATCATGGCCAACAAATTCCGCGATCTTGTGGCCGAGCGTCTGGCCGGCAAGGTCGTGGTCGAAGTGTATCCCAACTCCCAGCTTTTCGGGGACGGCAAGGAGCTTGAGGCCCTTCTTCTGGGCGACGTGCACCTCCTGGCTCCCGCGTTGGCGAAATTTCAGAAATACACCCCCCTCTTGCAGATCTATGACCTGCCTTTCCTCTTCAAGGACATGGCAGCCATCGATCGTTTCCAGCAGGGCCCCAATGGCCAGGCGCTCCTTGGCTCCATGAAGGACAAGGGCATCGTCGGTCTGGCCTATCTGCACAACGGCATGAAGCAGATCTCCGCCAATGATCCCATTCACGGACCGGCCGACGCCAAGAACAAGAAGTTCCGGATCATGACCTCCGACGTTCTGGCCGCCCAGTTCGAGGCCGTGGGCGCCATGCCGCTCAAGAAGCCCTTTTCCGAAGTTTTCACCCTGCTGCAGACCAAGGCCATCGATGGCGCGGAAAATCCGTGGTCCAACCTCTATTCCCAGAAATTCTATGAGGTTCAGCCTTATATCACCGAAACCAACCACGGCATCCTGGATTACCTCGTGGTCAGTTCCACGGAGTTTTGGGAAGGCCTGCCCGCCGATGTCCGTCCCGTCTTGGAAGCATGTTTGAAAGAATCCATTGAAATCGGCAACAAGGCTTCGGCTGACAAGGATCTGGAAGACAAGCAGAAGATCGTCGACTCCAAGCGCAGCGAGATCATCACCCTGACCGAAGCTGAGCGCGCCGCCTGGGTTGAAGCCATGAAACCCGTATGGAAGCAGTTCGAGGACGCCGTGGGCAAGGAAAACCTCGCAGCCGCCATCGCCTCCAACAAATAGTCATTTTATCATGAATACCTTCATCAACAAGCTGGAGGAGGGGATCATTTCCCTCCTCCTGGCTTCCATGACGCTCTTGGTCTTTGTGGAAGTGGTCATGCGTTTCGGGTTCAACATCGGCCTGATGTGGGCGCAGGAGTTGACGCTTCTGCTCTCCGGTTGGCTGGTCATGTTCGGCGTGTCCTACGGCATCAAGGTCGGCTCCCACATAGGGGTCGACGCCCTGGTCAAGCTGTTCCCGAGCAACGTGCGCCGAGCGGTCGGTTTTTTTGCCGTCTGCCTGTGTCTGTTCTATTGCGGCCTCTTTCTGGTCGGCAGTTGGACCTATCTGGGCAAGCTTCGGCAGATCGGCATCAACCTGGAAGACATCCCCGTGCCCAAATGGATTGCCAACAGTATCCTGTTTGTCGGGATGGTCATGCTCGCCCTTCGGCTGCTGGATCTTCTCTGGTCCGTGATCAAGGGAAGAGCCGATGGCTTCAAGCTTCTGGATGAGGCCAAGGAGAGTATGTATCTGGTCCAAAAAGAGGGCACGGCCCTGGATGGAGACGACGAATGACAACCGCCGCCCTTTTTACCCTGCTCTTTCTCTTCATCGCTACGGGCATGCCCATCGCCATCGCGCTGGGGCTTTCGAGCATCACCACCATTCTGTTCTTTTCCCACGACTCCCTGGCGTCCATCGCCCTGAAGCTTTTCGAGTCGGTTTCCGAACACTATACCCTGCTGGCCATCCCGTTCTTCATCCTCTCGTCCCAGTTTTTGTCCACGGGTGGAGTGGCCAAGAGGCTGATCAATTTCGCTCTGGATTGCATCGGACACGTCAAGGGCGGCCTGGCCATGGCCTCGGTCATGGCCTGCATGCTCTTTGCCGCCGTATCCGGGTCCTCCCCGGCCACGGTGGCGGCCATCGGCAGCATCGTCATCGGCGGCATGGTCCGCTCGGGCTACCCCGAGAGCTTCGCGGCCGGCGTCATCTGCAACGCCGGAACCCTGGGCATCCTCATCCCGCCGTCCATCGTCATGCTCGTTTACGCGGCGGCGACGCAGGAATCGGCGGCCCGCCTGTTCATGGCCGGGTTCATTCCGGGGATAACTCTGGGTCTTCTGCTGATGCTCGCCATTTATATCGTGGCCCGGATCAAGAACTATCCGGCTCTGGCGTGGCCCGGATTCCGGCAGATTTTCAAGTCCGGATTCGCGGCCATGGGCGGGCTGATGCTGATCGTCATCGTGCTGGGTTCCATTTATGGCGGCATCTGCAGCCCCACGGAAGCGGCGGCGGTTTCGGCTGTCTACGCCTACTGGATAGCTGTCTTCGTGTACCGTGACATGGGCCCCTTGAAAGAGGTGCCCCTGCGCAAAAAGGACGAGGCCTTGAGCTCGGCCGTGATGCGCGGTTTGTGGCAAAGCCTCATGGCCATTCCCAAGTCCTGGGTGCATCCGGAGGTGCGGCATGTGGTTCTGGATGCGGCGAAGGTCAGCGTCATGCTGCTCTTCATCATCGGCAACGCCATGCTCTTCGCCCATGTGCTGACCACGGAACGCATCCCGCACATGATCGCGGAAATGATTGTCGGCTGGGGTCTGCCGGCCTGGGGATTCCTCATTGTCGTCAACATCCTGCTGCTCATCGCCGGCAACTTCATGGAGCCGTCGGCCATCACCATGATCATGATCCCGATCCTCTTCCCCATCGCGGTCAAGCTCGGTATCGATCCCATTCATCTGGGCATCATCGTCGTGGTCAACATGGAGATCGGCATGATCACCCCGCCCGTGGGGCTCAACCTCTTTGTCACGGCGGGCATCACCAAACGCGACCTGACCTGGGTCGTGCGCGCGGCCTTCCCGTGGCTGACGATTCTGCTCGGGTTCCTGGTCATCGTCACCTATTTCCCGCAGATATCCTTGTGGTTGCCGAATTTCATCGACAAGCTCAAAGGATACTGAAGGGTTGTATTTAATTGTGTTGAGAACGGGCTCCGTGAGGAGCCCGTTTTTTTGATGGGTCTGGCGTGACCGTGATGAAGATGTCAAAAGTCCGATGCCTGCACGGCTGTCGTGAGGAGCGGTCAGGCAAGGTGGGCGGTCATGAGAACGGTCGTGACAGATGAACCGGTCCAGGGCGGGGACCGCCGGAAGAACTCCGGCGGTATGGGAACGAAGGGCGCGCGGATTCCGGGCTAACTGATTCCGCTGTTCACGCCCGCGGAAGTGAATGTGGCCATTTCGTTGTACAGGTTGGCCGCGCTGCGCAGGATGAAAACGGCCATGGCCGCGCCGGTGCCTTCTCCCAGGCGCATGCCCAGATGCAGCAGAGGTGTCGCGCCGAGGCTCTCCATGATGGCCGCGAAGCCTGGTTCGGCCGAGGAATGGGCGAAGAACGCGTATTCTCCCACCAGGGGGCAGATGGCGCGGGCCGCAACGTAGGCGCTGGTGGAGATGAAGCCGTCCACCACCAGAGGCATCCTCAAGCTGGCCCCGCCCAGCAGCATTCCGGCCAGGGTCGCGATTTCAAATCCGCCCAGGCTGGCCAGGATATCGATCGCGTCGGCCTTTGCGACCGTGGGCGCGTGCAGGGTCAGCGCCTTTTCGATGACCTTGATCTTGTGGAGCACGCCCGCCGCTCCCAATCCCGTGCCGGGGCCGGTGATGGCTGCCGGGGTGAGGCCGAGATAGGCGCAAAAAAGCGCCGTGGCCGGGGTTGTGTTGGCAATGCCCATTTCTCCGGTGCCCAGGGTCGTGATTCCGTCCTGACGGGCGGCATGAGCCAGGCTGATGCCGTTTTCCAGGGCTTCTATGCAGGCCTCGCGGGTCATGGCCGGACCGCTGGAGAGATCCTGGGTGCCGGGCGCGACCTTGCACTGGACAAGGGCTGGATGATCGGGGAAAACCCCGCCCAGGCAGCCCGCGTCCACGACCTTGAGGTCCACGCCCGCGGTACGGGTCAGGACATTGATGGCCGCGCCGTTGCGGACGAAATTTTCCACCATCTGCCGGGTAACTTCCTGTGGAAAAAGGCTCACGCCCTGGATTGCGACACCGTGATCTCCCGCACAGGTGTAGATGCGCGCCGGATCGACTTTCGGCGCTCCTCCCTTGGCCAGAGCCACCAGACGACAGCCGATCTGTTCCAATGTCCCGAGGCTGCCCTTTGGTTTGGTCTGGGTATCGAGATGGGCTTGGGCCTGGACGAAATATGTCTGGTCAAGGGGGCGGATCAGGGCGATCGTGGATTGGAGCAGGGACATGAAGCCTCCGGTATTGCACGTTTTTTTTAAGTTGAGCTGCAGTCCTTGGGGCTACAGGATGGAGAAAGTGATGACAAGACCGGATTTTCGAGCTGGCGAAAGGATTTTGGTCAGCGCCTGTCTGCTTGGGGTGTATTGCCGCTACGACGGCCTCTGCACGGTTGATGAACGCGTCATGGCCCTGGCCGAGCGGCATGTCGTGATTCCGGTCTGTCCGGAACAGCTGGGCGGGTTGCCCACGCCCCGGGAGCCGGTGGAGTTGCGCCAGGGCCGGGCTCTGACGTACAGCGGCCAGGATCTGACCGAGGCCTTTCAACGTGGCGCCGCGCAGGTCGAACGCATCGCGCGCTTGACCGGAGCCAGGGTCGCCGTGCTCCAGCCCCGTTCTCCGAGTTGTGGAATCGGAGAGATTTATGACGGCGCATTTTCCGGGACGCGAATTCCAGGCCATGGCATCCTGGCGGAATATTTGGCTGCGCGTGAGTTTCTTTTGCTTGTGCCGGATGATCTGGACCAGTCAGGCTGAAGAAGTCCCTTCCCTTTTCCTTGAGATGGATTATGTCTTCTCACAAAAGAGAGACATGCGCAGTGGAAGTGGAGGGTGCGATGCCAACAAGCAGACTGAACAGGCGCGAATTCCCGCGAGAGCGACAAGGGACGCTGGTGCGCTATAGCTTGGTGGGCAGCGAGGAATACCAGAACGCACAGCTGATCGATGTGGGAGAGGGGGGGCTGTGCATGCAAGCCTGTGCTCCGCTCCGCACCGGATCGGTCATTTACGTACAGCTTGTGAATCTGCATCCGGAAGCGCCGGGCTTGGCCGCCGACCGGAGTTGTCAAGGCCGGGTGAGGTGGACCAGGGATCTGGGACTCACCGAACAAACCCGATTCGGGATCGGCGTGCAGTACACCCGTCCGGTTTCTCATATATGACCGCAACAGGAACAATCATGAGCACTTTTGATCAGGAACTCGAGGCGGCCGGAGAATTGCTGAAAAATGAGAAAATATCCAAGGAACAGGCACGCGCCTACGCCAAGTCCCTGCCCTGGGTTCGGGAACATTGGTCCGGCCTGGTGGAGTCCGGGTGGACCGTGGCCGACGTGTACCGGATCGGGACCCTGTCCTTTCCCTATTCGGAATGGGGTCCCGGCTGGTTGACCCTGTGGAACAATGAGAAATGCGAGCCCCGACTGGGCAGCCAGGGCAATATCAAATTCGTCCTGCACGAAGCGGGCGGAGATGTGGTGCAGACCTGCTGGCGCGTCAAAAAATTTCTGTCCTGATTATTCTCCCGCTTGCGGGGCATCACTCTCCGGTGTCTTTGCCTCCACTTCAGGCCGTGGCTGGCGGGAGCGCTCTTCCACTGCATCCGCGACCTTGATCACTATATCTCCCGTCTTGGCCACGATTCCCAAGGACTGGGGATTTTCCAGGCCGCGGCGATAGACCCACTGTGCCAGATAGATGAGTTCGGAGGCGTCCATGCCCTGGGGGCTTGCCGTGCTTACAATGGCCTGCAGCAGGCGCTGGCGGGAAATTTCACGGGTCTGGATGGTAGTCTTGATCCGTGCGCTGGCGTCATTGCTGGCCGTGACGGATGCGTTTTCGTTCTGCAAATTCCAGAACGCGAGATGGGCCTGGCTGACGTTCTCCATGTCACCCAAATATTTCACCACCAAAGGGCGGATGGATTCTGTCCTGGCCAGGGCGGCGACGACCTGTCCGACCGTCCGCAGCCTGGAGGCCAGCAGGGTCAGCATTTCCTTGCGTTGCTCGTCGGTGATGGGCGCTTCTTGTCCGGATGGCAGGGTATGGGTGCTGGACTGCAGGGCCTGCTCCAGACTGTCCAGAAAGAGAGGCGTGTAGGCCGCATGCAGGAAGTCCAGCACAGGGGCCTGCAGCACGTGTCCGAAAATGACTTTCCGGGCACCGAGGGTGTCCGCTTGATCAACGTTCAGGCCTGGGAAGTCCACGCCGTAGCGTATGTTTATGGATTTGACGTTGAGGTCGAAGCGTCCCTGGGCGGCCGGATTTTTTTTGGTTCCGCCGGGTAGATAGCGGGCAACCAGATATGTGCTCGCGTCCTGCACAAAGTCGTGGCGCACGACCTCATCGACCGGGATCAGGGCCTGAGTGGCGTTCTCGTCCAGGGTGGCGTTTTGCTCCGCGTGAACGCTGGCATTGACCGCGCTGGCGTTGGTTAGAGGCGCGGACGTCTGGGCGGTGCTCACCTGCCAGCGCTGGGGGGCCACTTCTTTGGCGATGGGTTTGGGGAAAAAGCGTTCACGGTTCTGCATGAACCAGTAGCCACCGGCCAAGGCCAGGATGACAAGGAGGGCAAGAATGCGTTTCATGGGTTCTCTACCTTTGCGCAGCTGAACATGGCTTGAGGTTGGCCGGTGGATTCCATGACCGATCTCCAATAGTTGGAGCTGACATTCAGCCTGCGGCGTTTGGAGGTGACCAGATGCAGCGGCAGATACAGGTATCGATCCTGCAATTTGGAGACGACCATTCCCGTCTTGCCGGCCATGGCCGCATGCACGGCGTGCTGGCCCAGGAACCCGCAGTAGATGCGGTCGTTGGAATTGGCCGGAATGGAGCGGATGATGTAGCTCGGATCAATGTATTTGAGGGTGTAGGGAAAATCGATGGCCGCGAAGTATTTTTTGATCTCCGCGCGCAGCACGTCACAGATGTCGCCCAGGATGGGGTTGCCCGACAGATCGTGCTGATTGTTCACCCGGCACAGGTCCTGCCCCGCGCCTTCCGCCACGACAATGACCGCATGTTGCCGGTGCTCCAGACGTTCCTTGAGCTTGACCAGGAAGCCGTCGGGGCCGTGCAATTCAAAAGGCGCCTCCGGGACCAGGACGAAATTGACCTCTTTCAAAGCCAGGCTGGCCTGGGCCGCGATAAAACCCGACTCCCGGCCCATGAGTTTGACCATGCCGATGCCGCCGGGCGCTCCCAGGGCTTCGATATGGGCACAGCGGATGGCCTCGGTGGCTTTGTCCACGGCCGTGTCGAAACCAAAAGAGCGGGTCACGAAGTTGATGTCGTTGTCGATGGTCTTGGGGATGCCGATCACCGAGATCTTGAGCCCGCGCCGGAGCACTTCCTCAGTCACGGAATTGGCCGCTTTCATGCTTCCGTCTCCGCCGATCATGAACAGGATGGAAATGTTCATGCGCTCCAGGGCGTCCACGATCTCTTCCGGGGCCTGCGGTCCGCGCGAGGAGGACAGCACCGTGCCCCCGAATTCGTGAATGTTGCCGACATTGTCCGGGGTCAGTTCC
>CAXNFJ010000023.1:0-12317 GCA_964201165.1 Desulfomicrobium sp. | reverse complement strand
CCATGGAATTGGTGCTGCGGGCCAAGGAAATGAAGGATGGGGATTTTCGGTCCACGCTCTTGGCCGGCAAGACCCTGGCCATGATTTTTGAAAAGGCGTCCACCCGCACCCGCGTTTCCTTCGAGGTGGGCATTCGGCATCTGGGCGGCGACACGATATTCCTGACCCCGGCCGATTCCCAGCTCGGCCGCAGCGAGCCTTTGAACGACACGGCCCGGGTCTTGTCGCGCTACGTGCAGGGCATGGTCGTGCGCACCTTCGCCCAGAAAAACGTCGAAGATCTGGCCCGCTACGGAACCATCCCGGTGGTCAACGCTTTGACGGACATGTTCCATCCCTGTCAGATCATGAGCGACATGCTCACCATCTACGAGCGGACCTCGAACTTCAGGGACATCGTCATTTCCTGGATCGGCGACGGGAACAACATGGCCAACTCCTGGATCAACGCCTGCGTCTATTTCGGGTTTCAGCTCAACATGGCCTGTCCGGATGGCTACACCCCGAACACGGCAGTGCTGGAGCGGGCGCTGAAGATGGGCGCCAAGGTGTTCGTGACCGATGATCCCAAGTCCGCCATCGCCGGGTCCCATTTCGTCAACACCGACGTGTGGGCCTCCATGGGCCAGGAAGCGGAGCAGAAGAAGCGCGAGAACGCTTTCGCCGGGTATCAGGTCAACGAGGAACTTCTCGCCTTGGCCGACCCGAATGCCAAGGTCCTGCATTGTCTGCCGGCCCATCGCGGTGAGGAGATAAGCGAGGCTGTCTTTGAAGGCCCGCGGTCCATCGTTTTTGATCAGGCTGAAAACCGTCTGCACATGCAGAAGGCCATATTGGAATGGATTTACAGCTAGGGCGGCCCCGCCCTTTCGCATAACGGAGTACTTTCATGCACAAGATAGAAAAAGTCGTGTTGGCCTATTCCGGGGGGCTTGATACCTCGGCCATCCTGAAGTGGATCAAGAAGACCTACGAATGTGAAGTCATCACCATGACCGCCGACCTGGGTCAGGGCGAGGAACTGGACGGCCTGGAGGATAAGGCCCTTTCGACGGGCGCGACCAAGGCCTATGTCGTCGATCTGCAGGAAGAGTTCGTGGCCGATTATGTTTTTCCGATGTTCCGGGCCAACGCGGTCTATGAGGGCGGATACCTTTTGGGCACCTCCATCGCCCGGCCGCTCATCGCCAAGAAGATGGTCGAGATCGCCGTGGCCGAAGGCGCCCAGGCCGTGGCCCACGGCGCAACGGGCAAGGGCAACGACCAGGTCCGCTTCGAGCTCTCCACCCTAGCCCTGGCCCCGCACCTCAAGACCATCGCGCCCTGGCGGGAGTGGGACCTCAATTCCCGCACCGACCTGATCGCATTCTGCGAGGAGAACGGCATCTCCGTGCCCGTGACCAAGGAAAAACCCTATTCCTGCGACCGCAACCTGTTGCATCTGAGCTTCGAGGGCGGAGAACTGGAAGACCCGTGGTCCGAGCCCGGTCCCGGCACCTATCAGATGAGCGTCAATCCCGAGGACGCGCCGGATGCGCCTGAAATTATCACTCTGGATTTCGAGAAGGGCAATCCCGTGGCCCTGAACGGCCAAGCCCTTTCCCCGGCCAAGATGCTCGCGGCCCTGAACGAGCTGGGCGGACGGCATGGCATCGGACGCCTGGACATGGTCGAGAACCGCTTCGTGGGCATGAAGTCACGCGGCGTTTACGAGACTCCGGGCGGCGCCATTCTGCAGCGCGCGCACCGCGATCTGGAAGGGGTGTGCATGGATCGTGAGCTCCTGCACCTGCGCGACACGCTCATTCCGCGCTACGCCGAGATGGTCTACAACGGCTACTGGTTCGCGCCCGAGCGCGAGGCCCTGCAGGCTTTCATGGACAAGGCCCAGGAGACCGTGACCGGCACGGTGCGCCTCAAGCTGTACAAGGGAGGGGTCTATCCGTTGGGACGCAAGTCTCCGTATTCGCTCTACAACCCGGAGCTGGCCACGTTTGAGAAGGATGAAGTCTACAATCAGGCCGACGCGGCCGGATTCATCAAGCTGCACGGCCTTCGCCTGCAGGCCCGTCAGCCCTTTCTGAACAAGATCAAGGGCTAGGCCATGAGCGCATCCGCAAAGGAAAAGAAATTGTGGGGCGGCCGGTTTTCCGGGGACACCGCCCCTCTGGTTGAACGCTACACCTGTTCCGTAGGCTTCGATTCGCGTCTGCATGCCCAGGACATTGACGGCTCCAAGGCCCACGCGGCCATGCTCGCCGAGCAGGGCATCATCAGCCGCTTCGAGTGCGACGCCATTCATCAGGGCCTGGAACAGATCCGGGCTGAAATAGCGGACAAAACCTTTGTCTGGCGGCAGGATCTCGAAGACGTGCACATGAACATCGAGCACCGCCTGACGGAGATCGTCGGCACTCCGGGCCAGAAGCTGCACACGGGGCGCTCCCGCAACGATCAGGTCGCCCTGGATTTCAGGCTTTTCGTCGGCGCGTGCCTGGACGAGTGGTCCGGGAATCTGCGCGCATTGATCGAGGTGCTCGCGCAGCGGGCCGAGGAACATCAGGATGTGCTCCTGCCGGGCTGCACCCATTTCCAGCCCGCCCAGCCCGTCAGCCTGGCCCAGCACCTGCTGGCCTATGCCCAGATGTTTCGCCGCGATCACGACCGGGTCCGCGACGCCCTGGTGCGGACCAGGGTTTCTCCGCTTGGCGCGGCGGCCCTGGCCGGGACCACGCATCCCCTTGATCCAAGGCAGGTCGCGGCGACGCTTGGCCTGGGCGGGACCTTCGCCAACAGCATGGACGCGGTCTCGGACCGTGACTTCGTGCTGGAGGCCACGTTTTGCGGCAGCCTGATCATGATGCATCTCTCACGGCTGTGCGAGGAGATCATCATCTGGGCCAACCCACAGTTCGGCTTTGTGCGCCTGCCGGACGCCTACTCCACGGGTTCGTCCATCATGCCCCAGAAGAAGAACCCGGACGTGGCTGAACTCATGCGCGGCAAGACGGGCCGGGTCTATGGGGATCTCATGGCCCTCCTGACCCTGATGAAGGGCCTGCCCATGGCCTACAACCGCGACATGCAGGAGGACAAGGAGCCCTTTCTGGACGCCCATGACACGGTGGCGCCGTCCCTTGCCATCATGGCCGGGATGCTCTCGGAGCTTGGATTCAATCGGGAACGCATGACCCGGGCCTTGAAAGCGGGGTTTCTCAATGCCACGGAACTGGCCGACTATCTGGCGGCCAAGGGTGTGCCTTTCCGTCAGGCGCATCACATCACCGGCGCGGCCGTGGCTTTTGCCGAGGAGCGCGGGCAGGGACTCGAGGATTTGAGCCTTGCGGACCTGCGACGCTTTTCGGCGGATATTGGCGAAGATGTCTTCGCGGTCCTCGATTATGAAAACGCGGTGGCCAGAAGGCATGTGCCCGGTGGAACAGGGCCGGAATCCGTCGAGGCCCAGATCGTGGCGCTTGCTTCCTGGCTGCGCGAGGAGTTGTAACTCCTTTCGTTTGCGTTTTGTCTTGATGGCTTTGGCATTCTCGTCAGCGAAGAAAGGCCAGGTCGCCGCCAAACCCGCGCTATTTTTCGTGCGGGCTTGACGGTGGCCTGGCCTTATCCATTCGCAGACAAAATACTTCTTCGCATGTGGGCGAACCTTTCGAAACGTCTCGCCCACGTGGCGGTTGACGGTGCGGGCCTTGCCGTTGCTTCCAAAGCAACATCGGGTTCAGCCTGGCCCAATCCGTGATTGGAATCAGTACGCGGGTGACGAATACCACCTTTTTCAACATATACTTGATTATTTTTGTCAATGGACACGTTCGCTATTTTTGATGAGAAGCCAGTCAATATGCCGCCGGATATTATAATTCATTTATTCCGTAGAGATATGTTGATCGGCGTGCGTGAATCCATGCCCTGCCGTTCCTTCGGCTCAGACGATCTACATATAAATACGTATTAGCCGTATTGAAAAATACTCACTTATACGGTTTCATTCAGTTTTTACTTCAGTATAAGTTGTCATCAACCTTAAGGGAAAGATTATTACTGGAGGTAATCATGCAGGATTCAGTCGTAACACTCAGTGCTAACGGATACATGCCAAGAAGAGTCTCCGATGCCGACTGTGACAGCATTGCGGCGCAAATGCCTCCAGAGGCTTTCAGTGTACCGGGGCCGGGGTTTGTGAAATTTTGTATGACGCCGGTGACAATCTTAAGTTTTTTCTGTGTTGCGAACTGCTTGCCGAAACATACATTGATTAGCTTTTTCCGTCGAGAAAACAGTATGTTATTGACGATGTCTAACAATGCGGATAAGGACGACTGTAATTATCATAATCAGGATTCTGTGGTCGGGTTCATGCAAGGAGGAGGGATGATGGGGAGATTCATGTTCACGGCGTTGTCTGCGATTTTTCTGGCATGTTTGATATGGTCATGCCCTGCTATGGCAGAAAACACGTATGTGGGTTCTGCTGCATGTAAGGATTGTCACGAAAAGGAGTATGGAAATTTTACTCAATTCGCCAAGAAAGCACATTCAGACAAATCTGTAAGGAGCATGGCTTCGGATCTGACAGAAGCGGAAGTTGCGCAATGCTATGGCTGCCATGCCACCGGTTACGGAAAACCTGGGGGATTCATTAGCTATGAGAAAACACCGCATTTGGCTGATGCCGGTTGTGAAGTTTGCCACGGCCCCGGGCATGATCATGTGGAAAGCGGCGGCGATACAACTCTGATCAAGGGCAAATTAACCATGGCGGATTGCGAATCTTGCCACAACGAAGACCGAGTCAAGTCCTTCAACTTCAAGCCGCTGCTTTACGGCGGGGCGCACTAGGAGGTCGTTGTGGATATTTTTCGAAAATCTCTTGGCGCCAAGATTCTGGGGATCACGTTTGTCATCCTTGTGTTGGTTTTCAGTGCGATTTTTAGTGCCAATTATTACATGCAGCACGCAAGCACCGAACACGAAATCAAAGTCAATGCCGAGCGTACCGGAGAACTGCTGCGCATGTCCATTCGCGAGCCAATGTCCATTGGCGACAACGAAGGCACGACCGAAAAATTTGAGGAGATGGGCCGCCGATACGGCGACATTGACATCTATCTCACCAACTTCAAAGCGAATGTGACGTATGCTACCAAGACTGATGCATTGCGTAAGGATTTTGCTGAAGTCATCAAACATCAGGATTTGACGGGGATGCTTGCGGACCGACTGAAAACGGACGGTGAAAGCGATACGATCACCCGGATCGACGGAAAACCTTTTTTTGTGGAAGTGATCACCATTCCCAACGAGCCATCCTGTCATCCTGCCATGGGGCGGCTCAGACCGTGCTCGGGGCCATGGTCATGCGTCAGGATATTTCCCGTCAAATGGACGGCCTTGCACAAAATCAATTGAAAAGCGGCGGGATCATTGCCGTGGGGATGGTTATCCTCCTGGCTGCCTTGGCGCTGTTCATGCGCGCTGCCGTTGGTGGGCCCATCAGGGAAATCGCGGGAGCCACCGCTGAGATCAGCAAAGGGGATCTGACCGTGAACGTGCGTGAAAAGAGCCGGGACGAGCTTGGGCAACTGGCCAAGAGCGTCAATACCATGACCGCCAACATGCGTAGCATGATGAACGAGATAGTTTCGGGGGTGGGTACTCTGGCGGATGCTTCGGGTCAGCTCACCAGCGTCTCCAAGACTGTGGCTGGTTTGGCCAAGGACAACCAGACTCGTTCCGACGCGGTGGCCCATGCATCGGAAGAAATGAGCCAGAACATGCGCTCCGTGGCCGCTGCCACTGAGCAGGCCTCGGTCAATATCACAACAGTTGCGGCCGCATCGGAAGAAATGAGCGCGACCATCGACGAGATATCCAGAAACACGAGCCGGGCCAAGGAGATCACTGCCGTGGCCGTGAACGTGGCGCATGCCACCTCTGCCGACGTGGATCATCTGGGTGCCATGGCGCATGAAATCCACTCCGTGACCCAGACCATCACGGCCATCTCGTCCCAGACCAATCTCCTGGCCCTGAACGCGACCATCGAGGCGGCGCGGGCCGGTGAGGCCGGGCGCGGCTTTGCGGTCGTGGCCAACGAAATCAAGGAACTGGCCAATCAGACTGCAAGCGCAACGGATGAAATCCGTAAAAAAATCAGCGGGATCCAGGGGGCAACCGATCAGACCGTGGCACGAATCAATGAAATCACGAGGGTCATCGCCGACATCGATTCCATCGTGACCACCATCGCCGCAGCCGTGGAAGAGCAGTCCGTGACCACCCGGGACATCGCGCAAAATATTGGTCAGGCGTCGCAAGGCCTGGACGAGGTCAATCACAACGTGAGCCAGACCACGGACGTGGCCAACGAGATCACGAGCCAGATAACTGAGGTGAATACCTCTGCCGTGGACATGAGTCGCAACGGCGACACGGTACGGGAGCATGCCGAGGAGTTGCGCGCTTTGTCCGAACAGCTTAAAGGCCTCGTTCAGATGTTTCGAATCAGTTAGATCTTTGACCGAAGAGGACCAATTATGAAAAAAATCATCATGACGGCCATGGTTATCTTGGCGCTGTGCACCCCGGGATTTGCCAAAACCTACGCAGTTTCCGTGAATCAGTTTGTGGAGCATCCCTCTCTGGACGCCGTTCTGAAAGGTTTTCAGGACAGTTTGAAGGCTCAGGGCGTGCCCGCGACATACGCCGTGCACAATGCCCAGGCCAACATGGCCACGGCCAACCAGATCGCGTCCCAGATCGCGGGTGAGAACCCTGATCTGGTCCTGGCCATTGCCACTCCATCGGCTCAAACCTGCGCCCTGGCAACCAAGAAGTCACCCTCCTTGGCCAAGACGCCGCTTCTGTTCACGGCCATCACCGATCCTGTGGGCGCGGGCCTGGTGGACAATCTGGAAAGGCCCGGCAAGAACATCACCGGTGTTTCGGACATGCTGCCCGTGGACAAGCACATGGCCATGCTGCGCCGGTTCTATCCCGGTCTGAAAAAATTGGGCATGATCTACAACGCCGGAGAGGCCAATTCCAAGACCACCGTGGCCATGGTGCAGGCCGAAGGGGCCAAGGTTGGTTTCGAAGTTGTCGCGGTTCCCGTGGCCAAGACCAGTGATGTCTATCAGGCGGCCAAGTCGCTTATCGGCAAGGTCGATGCCATCTATCTTCCTACTGACAATACGGTCATTTCGTCCTTGGAGTCCGTGGTCAAGGTTTGTGAAAAGGAAAAAATGCCCCTTTTCTCCGCCGATGTGGATTCCGTGAAGCGCGGGACCGTGGCGGCTCTTGCTTTCGATTATTACCAGCATGGCTACCAGACCGGCCTCATGGCCAAGCGGCTCTTGATGGACGGCGCGGACTCGGCAGTCACACCCGTGGAAACCCAGCAGGAATTGGTGCTGCATCTCAACCTGAAGGCCGCGGCCAAGATGGGCGTCAAGGTTCCCGATGACGTAAAAAAAAATGCCGACAAGGTGTATGATTAGTTTTATTTTCCCGTTTGTTGAAAAGAGGCGGCTTGGCCGCCTCTTTTTTTATCCACGGCCACGCATTTTTGAGGAAGCGAAATAATGGAAGCGATCCGGGCCGAGCGCATTTTGACCATGAATCCGGAGCGACCCGAGATTGTGGACGGCGGAATCCTGATCCGCGATGGACGAATCCAGGCGGTGGAACCGTGGAAAAAACTGACCGGGATGGGCGTCTGTCATGAGCTTGGAGCGGTGACAATCGTCCCGGGGCTTATCAATGCACATGTCCATCTGGAACTCTCGCACCTTGCCGGACAGATTCCCGCAGGGCTTGGTTTCGCGGCCTGGGCGGAGAGCCTCTTTGCAGCCATGCGCGCAACCCGGGTATCGGACGCGGTGGTGGAACGGGCCGTAGGTGAGGCGCTCGCGAGCGGGACCTGCTTCATGGCCGATGTGAACGGGCGTGAATTCGACATGGTGTGTCGCGCTCTGGAGAGACTGGGTATGCGTGGGCACCTTTTTCGCGAATTTTCGGGGCTCGGGCGCGGCCAAGACTTAAGTCCGGAGTCTCTGCCGGGCTCGTGGAGTCCGAGCGTGCACGCCCTCTATTCCACTGCGCCAGCTTTTGCTCAGGCCATCAAGAGATGGTGTGCGCGCCATGCTCTGCCTTTCACCCTGCACCTGTCCGAAGTTCCTGGCGAAAATGAGCTTTTTCAAAGGGGCAGCGGAGATTTCGCCGACTTTATGCGTCTGCGCCGCATCCTGCCCAAAGGTTTCGCCGCTTCGGGTTTGACTGCCGTGGCCTACGCGCAGGAGCTCGGTCTTTTGGACGGGCATACCCTGGCCGTGCACTGTGTGCAGGTGGATGAGCGGGATATCCGGATTCTGGCCCAAAGCGGAGCCTTCGTGTGCCTGTGTCCCCGCAGCAATGCGTGGATTGGCGTGGGCGTCGCGCCCGTGGCGGCTTTGCATGCGGCCGGGGTGCCGTTGTGCCTGGGCACGGATTCCTTTGCTTCGACCCCAAGCCTTGACCTCTGGGACGATCTGAGAGCCGTCAAGGCTCTCTTGCCATCTGCGACACCACTCTCCGCCCTGCTGGACCTGGTGACCCGCAACCCCGCCAAAGCCTTGAGTATCGACGCGGATCACGGCAGTCTTGAAGTCGGCAAGCGTGCATCATGGACCATACTCCCTGAAGATCTGGCAGCCGCTGTCTGAAGATTTTGTCGCTGTTTTGAAGGAAATGTGAAAAAGTGAGGACTCTGATGCGTGAATTTTCGCGGGAAGAATCTGGCGGAAGCGTATAGGAGTCGAACCTACCGAAGACCTCTCGACCTTCCACCGGTTTTGAAGACCGGGCGCCACACCGGTGACGATACGCTTCCCCCTAGGGAGGCACGTATCTATCAATGCCTTCGGCAATGATCAAGTTTTTCCAAGAACCTTTCGAAAAAGCATTTTTTTGGTGAAAAATTTCTTGTCATTTAGAAAACTGACCTTAACAATCACTCCTTATTCCGATAATCTTTTTGTTCACTACGAAGACAAAGATGGCCGGAGATGGGAAAAGGTTCGCAACTCGGCTTATGGAGGTTTTTTCATTTTGAATAGTTTTTCCAAGAATCTGGTTCTTTGGGCTGGGATCTGCATGGTCATGATTGTCCTTTTCAACGTGTTCAACCAACCGCCTGTGTCGCCCAACGACCTGAATTATACAGAATTTCTGACCAAAGTTCGTCAGAACGAAGTGGCCAGTGTCAAGATTCAAGGCTCCCGCATCTCGGGGGTCTTGGCCAACGATCAACGTTTCACCACCTATGCGCCCGATGACCCGACCCTGGTCGATACGCTGGTCAAGAGCAACGTGCAGGTCAAGGCGGAACCTCAGGAAGAGGCACCTTGGTACATGACGGTGCTTATTTCCTGGTTTCCCATGCTGCTTCTCATCGGTGTCTGGATTTTTTTCATGCGTCAGATGCAGGGCGGCGGAGGCAAGGCCATGTCCTTTGGCCGCTCAAGGGCCAAGCTGTTCACCCAGGAAGAAACCAAGGTCACCTTTGCCGATGTGGCCGGAGTGGACGAGGCCAAAGAGGAACTGCAGGAGATTGTCGATTTTCTGAGCAATCCCAAGAAATTCACTCGTCTTGGCGGTCGTATCCCCAAAGGTGTGCTCCTCGTCGGCGGACCGGGGACAGGAAAAACCCTGTTGGCCAGAGCTGTCGCAGGCGAGGCCGGGGTTCCCTTTTTCTCCATTTCTGGTTCCGACTTCGTGGAAATGTTCGTCGGCGTTGGTGCTGCCCGAGTGCGTGACCTGTTCATACAGGGCAAGAAGAACGCGCCGTGTCTCATCTTCATCGACGAAATCGATGCCGTGGGCCGTCAGCGTGGTGCTGGTCTTGGTGGCGGGCATGATGAACGCGAGCAGACCCTGAACGCAATGCTTGTGGAGATGGACGGCTTTGAATCCAACGAAGGCGTCATCCTCATCGCCGCGACTAACCGTCCCGACGTGCTTGATCCGGCCTTGCTGCGTCCCGGTCGTTTCGACCGCCAGGTTGTGGTGCCCAACCCCGACCTGCGCGGCCGCAAACGCATCCTGGAAGTGCATACCCGCAAGACCCCCTTGTCCGGCGAGGTTGATCTGGACGTGCTGGCCCGAGGAACACCCGGTTTTTCCGGTGCGGATCTCGAGAATCTGGTCAACGAGGCGGCTTTGCACGCCGCCAAGCTGAGTCAGGACAAGGTCACCATGCTCGATTTTGAAGAGGCCAAGGATAAGGTTATGATGGGCAAGGAGCGCCGCTCCATGATCATAAGCGACGAAGAGAAGAAAACCACCGCCTACCATGAGGCCGGACACACCCTGGTCGCGCAGTTCCTGCCCGGCACGGACCCCATCCACAAGGTCTCCATCATCCCCCGAGGCCGCGCCCTGGGCGTGACCATGCAGCTGCCTGTGGACGATCGTCATACCTACTCCAAAACGTTCCTGCTGAACAATCTGGCCGTGCTGTTTGGTGGCCGGGCCGCAGAGGAACTTGTCTTCAACTCCATCACCACGGGCGCCGGAAACGATATCGAGCGGGCCACGGCCACGGCCCGGCGCATGGTGTGCGAATGGGGCATGAGTGAAGAGTTTGGTCCCATGGCCCTGGGCAAGAAGGACGACGAAGTCTTTCTGGGACGCGACATGGCGCATATCAAGGATTACAGCGACGAGACCGCCAAACTCATCGACCTGGAAGTCAAGCGGATTTTGGGAGATGCATACAACCGGGCCAAGACAATTCTGGAGAATAATCTTGCCCTCTTGCATTCCCTGTCCCTGGCCCTCGTCGATCGCGAAACCCTGACCGGGGAGGAAGTGACAAAACTCATCAATGGCGAGACGCTGGCGCCTGTCCAGAACGGATCCAAGTCCGCGCCAACGGCGACACCTCCCGTGGGGAACGGCGACGGTGACGCCCATGAGGGTGCTTTTGTCTTGGACGAGGGCGACAGCGGCGACAAGGTCGGGCAATAAACCATGGCCCGGGAGGACGCTGAATTTGTCTCCTGGGATGTGTGCAGGGGGAGGACGCTTGGTCCGGCCCCCTTTTTTGTTGTGGGCATCCTGAATGTCACGCCCGATTCCTTTTATGACGGAGGGCTGGCAACCAAGGTCGATGCCGCTGTGGTCAAGGGACTGGATCTCCTTGATCAGGGTGCGGACATCCTCGATATTGGAGGTGAAAGCACCCGGCCCTTCGCCGAGCCTGTCCCCGCGGACCTTGAATTGGAAAGGGTACTGCCCGTTGTGCGCGGGATACTGCGGGTCCGGCCTCAAGCGGTTCTTTCCGTGGACACCACCAAAGCCTCCGTTGCTCGGGCTTGCCTGAAAGCCGGGGCTGTGATCGTCAATGATGTCTCAGCAATGTCTGTTGATCCAGAATTGTCGGATGTACTGCGCGAATTTCAACCCGGTTATGTGCTCATGCATAGCGCTGGCAATCCGCGGACCATGCAGGTCGAGCCCAGATATGAAGACGTGCTCAACGAACTCCGGCATTTTTTCGCCACGAAACTTGAGTCGCTGCTCCGCGCGGGCGTGTCCGAATCCTCCATCGTTCTGGATCCGGGCATCGGGTTTGGCAAGTCTTTGCGGCATAATCTGGAAATATTGCAGAATATAGACATATTGTTTGAATTCGGGCGGCCGGTGTACATGGGGTTGTCCAACAAGTCCTTGTGGAAGGGGCTGCTTGGCCGCGAGGGCCGGGAGCGTAACGCACCCACCTTGGCCGCTTCGATCGTGTTGTACGGGAAGGGCGTGCGCATCCATCGCGTGCACGAGGTGCGCGAGATTCATGACGCATTGATGGTCGCGCATGTTTTAGGGCCGGGAGCAGAGGGAGAGAAACGGTGTTGAGTTTTACCGTGGGCAATCTGCAGATCACCTGGCGGGACATCCTGGATGTTTTGCTTGTGGGCTATATTTTTTTCCGGATTATCCTGCTGATCAAGGGAACCCGGGCCGTTTCGGTGATCTACGGACTACTTCTCGTGGTCATGGCCTCTTTCGCGGCCGGTCAATTCGGTTTGTACACGCTGAACTGGCTGCTCGGGAACTTTTTGGGCTCCATCTTTCTGGTCGTCATCATCCTTTTTCGCAGAGATATACGCAAAGCCTTGGCGGTCATGGGCGCGACCACGATTTTCAAGAAGGAGTCCGTGCAGTCCCTGGTGCTGGATGAATTGATTCTTGCTTTGGTGCACATGGCCAAGAACAAGACAGGAGCTCTTATCGTCATTGAGCGTCACATTCCCTTGGGTGATGTT
>CAXNFJ010000022.1:0-12325 GCA_964201165.1 Desulfomicrobium sp. | reverse complement strand
AGGATGGCTTTGCGATAGGTGTGCGCCGGCCAATCCTGGTCGTCTTGGGATATGTAGTCGTCGTATTGCAGACTCCAAGCCAAGGCTTCCTGACCCCGGCCACTTCTGTCCGCGGCCTGTACGAGGAGTTCGAGGGTTTCCTTGAGCTTGCCGATGTCGTCTTTTTCTTTTTGCAGGAGCCCCAGGGCCTCCTGACCGAGGATGGTGGCCTGCTCCATGTCACCTGCGAGCATGGCCTCCCGGCCCAGAAAATAATGGGCATAGCCCCGCTGCGTATCGGTCAGGCCCATATCGGTGGCCAATTTGGTCCACAATGGCTTGGCCTTGGAGGATTGGTTCAGTTTTTCATGGGCCAGGGCCGCGGCATAGTCGATTTGCCGCTGCCGATCCTGCCCCACTTTCCAGGGTGCGACCCGTTGGGCCAGATCAAGGATTCCTTTCCAGTCCTGCAGATCCACGAGCATGGCCAGGGTTAGATCCAGGCCCGGCTCGGAATATTCTCCGCGGGGGATGGCCCCGAAAACAAAAGGCCTGGCCATGTCCAGGGCTTTCTGCGGCTGCTTGGTTTTCATGAAGGCCGTGGCCACGACCAACCTGATCTGCGGTTCCAGGTCCCTGTCCTGATACAGATTTTCGTGTTCGGTCCAGTGCTCGACAGCCCCCGCGAAATCATTTTGTTCCAGATCATGCATGATCCAGTCCCGCAGAGCCTTGTCCGCCACTTCCCGAGCCTTGGGCAACAGCTCGTGACCGGGATAATCTTCCTGAAAGCGACGGACTTCTTCCAGGCTTTCCGCGAATTTTTTGTTCCACAGATGCCACATGGCCAGCTTGAGCCGCGCCACCGGGGCCAGCGAACTGTCCGCGTGTTCAAGGATGCGTTTATACAGTATCTCGGGATTCGCCTCCGGACGACCGAACACGAGATCCATGTCCGCCATGGAAGGCCGGTCGAGCACCCCTTCCTCGGCCAGACGCATCTGGGCGATGAGTCCGCCTTCCCGGTCAGGGTAGGCTTTGGCGGTGCGGTGGTAAATTTCGCGGGCAGCATCCGGTTTTCCCTGCTGGAGGAGAATGTCGCCGATGCGGGCCATGGCCACGTCCGCATCCGGAGCCTGGGGCACGATGTTGGCGTAGGCCCAGAAATATTCCCTTGCCCGGTCCAGGTTGCCGCTCAGCATGGCCGCATACCCTGCCGCCATCAGAAAAGACGGGTCCGTGAGATAATAGCGCGGCCAGCGTTTTTCGATGGTGTTCACAATTTCCAGAGCCTTGTCGAAAAAGCCCAGCTCCGTGAAGGCCTTGAGCAGTCCGACGGTGCTGGGCTGGACGGCTTTGCTCATGGGAAAGTTCTGAATCGCGTACTGGAAATGTTCGGCCGCCCGGGCGTACTGGTTGCGCCCCAGGTAATGCTCGCCCCAGTAATAGTCGATCATGGCTACCCGGGGATCATTGGGGTACTTCCTGCGCAGCAGGTCGAAATAGCCCTTGGCTTCGGGCACATTGCCCACGGAGAGGTGCAGGTAACCGATGCTGGACAAGGCCTCGGGCACGTTTGGTGAACTCAGGTTCGAATTTTTGGCCGCTTCATAGGCATCCAGGATCGCGGTGAAATTGCCTTCCATGTCCGCCTTCCCGTCCTGCATGATGATATCGGCCAGGGTGTAGAGCAACTCTTCCCGCAGGGGTTCGGGGGCCTTGGGATGGTCGATCATGGCGGCCACTGCCGCTCGGCTGGCCTTCGTGTCGCCTATGGCCAAGGCGGTTTGGGCGATGCCGTACAAGGCTTCCAATTCAGCCGTGCTGTTGTCGACGGTCGCGTTGCCCGGGGCCGATGCGTTCAGGGTTTCGTTTGTGCCGTCCTGGGTTTGCCGCGCAGGATCGGCGTGTTCGGAGTCCCGAACCTGCGGCGCGGGTTCTTCTTCCGTGGTCCTGTTTTGAGCACCTTCCTGCGTGACGTTCCGGGCTGGCTGGGGGGCGGTGTCCGGCAGGCTGACCAACGGAGCCTCGGTGCTCTCGCTGTCAACAATCGGCACGGAGGGGGTGGCATTGTCCGAAGTATTTGTCTCGGCGGGGAGTGCGGGGGGAGTTGCCGCATGCTCACTGCTGGCGCTACCATTCTGGGCGCTGCCGTGTTCCTGGGGTGAGTGCGTCGCATTTCGGTCAATGGGCCTGCGCACCTGAAAATCCGAGACCGCGGTTGTTCTGTCGCCTTCCTGGAAGCCCTGCTCCGAGCCGGGGCGCGCGATTTTGCTGCGCAATGTTGACGTTCCGGAAAGAGATGGCGCCGTTGGAGGCACCGAGGGTGTCGGGTCCTGCAGAACCGCGTCCGGGCTGGATTCCGTGACAGCTGGTTGTCCGGACGTCGCATTTTCCGGCTGACCTGCGGCGCCGTTCGCTGCCGGTGCGGCGGGGGACGAGGTCTTGCCTTGCGTGGCGTTGTCCGGGTCCGGAGATGCGGTCGCGGCGGTCCCATTCCCGGCACTGGCGGCTTGCGACTCGCCCTGGGGATCGGAATTTTCGTTCACGGGCAGAGAAATTTCAAGAATGAGTTCTTTGCGCTTGGAGTTGGCCGAAGAGGAAAAAATAAAGTCGTCGCTTTGTGTTTGCAGGACGATTCCGTCCTGGGTGATCATCACTGCTTTCATGATCGCGGATGTCGTGAAATCGGGAATGCGCGGTTTGCGCTCTTTTTGCCAGAAGCTCCAGGGAATGGGGATCAGGATTTGAGTCAGACCTCGTTGCCTGGGTTCAACCGTGGGCAGGGTGCGTTCAAACTTGAAGACCAGCGTTTCCTTTTCAGGTAGCTGCTTCCACGTCAGAGCCGCTCCAAAAGCCGTGTGGAGAGGAAGAAGGCCCAAAAATGCCGGGACAAGAAGCCAGATCAGGCTGGCAAGGGGGCGCGCACGCACGGTCTGCTTCTAGCAAGAATTGGGCACAATATCATAACATGTTCTTTTTTTTAAGTTTCTCAATAAGTGTGGTGCGCTTGATGCCCAAAACTTCGGCGGCCTTGTTTTTGACTCCGTCCACTTCGCCCAGCGCTTCGGTCAGGAGTCGCTCCTCGGCCTGATCAAGAAATTCCTTTAACCCGAGCTGCAATTCGCGCAGATCTTTGAGTTCCGGCCAGCGGAAGGACGCATCCACAAGCACGGGTGCCCGCTTGGGTATTTCCACCCCGGTTTCACGCAGGATCTTGTCCGGTATGTCGGCCAGGCCGATGCTGTCGCTTTCGCAAAGAATGGACATGCGCTCGATGAAATTTTCGAGTTCGCGCACATTGCCGGGCCAGGAATAGCGGGAGAGGATGTCGCGGGCTTCCTGGGACATTTCCAGAATGCATGGCCGGCGGTTGGCGCAAAAGCGCTTCAGAAAAGAGCTGGCCAGGACCAGCACGTCATCGCCCCGGTCACGCAGGGGGGGCAGGGCGATGGGGATGACATTGAGGCGATAGAAGAGGTCTTCGCGAAAAGTTCCTTTGCGGACTTCCTCTTCCAGATCACGGTTGGTGGCGGCAACTACGCGCACATCGGTCTTGATGGTTTTGGAGCCGCCAACCCGTTCAAATTCCCGTTCCTGCAGCACGCGCAGGATCTTGACCTGCAGGGACAAGTCCATTTCCCCGATCTCATCCAAAAAAACCGTGCCGCCGTGGGCCATTTCAAATCGGCCGATCTTGGTTCGGATGGCGTGGGTGAAGGCTCCCTTTTCGTGGCCAAAGAGTTCGGATTCGAGCAGTTCGCGGGGAATGGCCCCGCAATTGATGGGCACGAATGGCTTGTCCGCCCGCTTGCTGTTGCGGTGCAGGGCGCGGACCAGCAGCTCCTTGCCGGTTCCCGATTCGCCTGAGACCAGCACCGTGCTGTCCGAGGGCGCCACTTTGGCCAGGATTCGAAATACCTCTTGCAAGGCGGAACTCTTTCCAATTATTCCACACGTATCAAACGTCATAGGCTCTCCTGGAACGGGGATGGAATCAACGCTGTTCCGATTCTGCCTAACTGTCAAGATTATGACAGAAAAGCAACTCCAAAAATGCATCATCTCTTGAAATTTTCACCACAAAGCCGCATTGCCGTCTTTGTGGCCCGCGAAAAGCGTTTTCTGGTCCACGTGCTCGTGGACGGGCAGCCGCTGACCGTGCATACCAACAATTCCGGGTCCATGCTCGGGCTCCTGCGGCCGGGCATGGAGGTCTTCATCTCCCCTGCCGCATCGCCGGGGCGCAAGCTGCCCTACACTCTGGAGTTGGTCAGGCCAAACGGGGACTGGGTCGGAGTTAACACCCTCACCCCCAACCGATTGCTCAGGAAAGCCTGGGAAGCGGGTTCACTGCCGGAATTTTGCGGCTACACCGAGTTTCTTGCCGAAGCTGCGTACGGCACTTCGCGGTTGGATGCGAAACTGTCCGGGCCACAGGGTGAGTTCTGGGTCGAGGCCAAAAACGTGACCATGGTCGAGGACAATGTGGCCTGTTTTCCCGATGCGGTGACGGAGCGTGGGCAAAAGCATTTGCGTGAACTGATGTGCCTGGCCGAACAGGGCGTGCGCGTGGGTGTGTTTCTGGCGGTGCAGCGTCCGGACGGGGCGTGCTTTGGGCCGGCGGATTTCATTGACCCCAGGTTCGCCGAGCTTTTTTGGCAGGCCCTGGACAAAGGGGTGGAATTTTTGCCTCATGTCGTGCACGCCAGTCCGAAGGGCATAGCCCTGGGGCGCCGGATGCCGGTCATTTCCTGCGGGGCCGACAAGGCGGCCCGGCGGGCCTGAATTCGACCGAAAACAAAATCATAACGTGGATAAACGCACATGAAAGACCATCTCATTCGCATCATTTCCGACGAAGCCAATGTCCGTGCCCTGGCCTGCGTGACCACCGCGACCGTGCAGGAGGCCTGCACCCGGCACCAGACCCGGCCCACCGCTTCCGTGGCCCTGGGACGGGCCCTGACGGGCGGAGTGCTCCTGGGCGCGCTCTTGAAGGGCCGGCAGCGGGTGGCCCTCAAATTCGAGGGCAATGGCCCTTTGGGCAAGATCGTGGTCGAGGCCGATCCCATGTGCCTGGTGCATGGTTATGTCGGCAATCCGTCAGTGGATTTGCCCTTGAAAGACGGGCGCTTCGACATTCCGGGAGCCCTGGGCCGGGCGGGCGTGTTGACCGTGACCAAGGATCTTCAGCTCAAAGCCCCCTATCAGGGCGTGGTCAATCTGGTCAGCAGCGAAATCGCCGAGGACATCGCCTATTATCTGGCGGACTCCGAACAGACGCCCTCGGCCCTAGGCCTGACCACCATCCCCGATGAGACGGGTAAAATCGTGGTGGCCGGCGGCTTTTTGATCCAATCCCTGCCTCCGGCCAACGATGTGGCGATCGACGCCTTGATGGCGCGCATTCAGACGTTGCCGCCGCTGGCGAAAATGCTGCTGGAGGGAGCGACTCCCAAGGAGATTCTGGATCAGATTTTCGGGGATATCCCTTTTGAAATCCTGGGGCACCAAGACGTGGCTTTTCACTGCGGCTGCTCGCGTGATCGCATCGAGCAGGCCCTCATCACCCTGGGCGTGGAGCAGATCCGGGAATTGGCGGCTCAGGCCGAAGACACGGTCATCACCTGCGAATTCTGCCACGAGCCCTACGCTTTTACTTCCGACGATCTGCATCGTCTGGCCAACGAACGGCACTGACAAGGAGTTCCTCCCTTTGTCCCGCCCGATACTTTTTACGCATCCGAGGCCCCATGCCGATTGATCTCCTGTCCTATGCGCCTCTTGCCCTTTCGGCCCTGGCCGTGGTGTTGGGGCTTGTGCTTTTGATCCGGCTCCCCAATCGGGATATTCGGCAGCAAGCTGCACGCCTTGAGGCGCTGGAAACCCTGCAGGAACGAAGTGAACGGACGCTGCGCGAGGAGTTGGCCAGAGGCCGGGAGGAGGCCGCGCGGCTGGCTCAGGAGCAGCGCCGTGAGCTGGGCGAGGTCATGAAAACATTGGGCGGAGTCATTCTGCAGCGCATGACCGAGGCTTCGGCCGCCCAGGCGTGCCAACTCGACGCCGGCGCCGCGCAGCTTGCGGCCTTTTCCAAGGCGGGCGCGGACCAGTTTGACGCCTTCCGCGCCCAGTCCCTGGCCAGCGCCACGGCGTTGCGTGGGGAGATCATAGCCACCTTGACCCGCATCTCCGAAACCATGTCCACAACCATGAAGGATCTGGCCGCGGCGGAAAACGTCCAGCTCGACGCCATGGCCACGGCTTTGGGCCAGTTGACCACGTCCAACAGCGCTCGGCTCGAACAGGTCCGCGCCACCGTGGAGGAGCGGTTGCACTGTCTGCAGGCCGACAATGCCAAGCAGCTCGAAACCATGCGTCAGACCGTGGACGAAAAACTGCAAGGCACCCTGGAAAAACGGCTGGGCGAGTCCTTCCGGCAGGTCAGCGAGCGGCTGGAGCAGGTGCACAAGGGCCTGGGCGAGATGCAGACCCTGGCCACGGGCGTGGGCGATCTGAAAAAAGTGCTGACCAATGTCAAGACGCGGGGCACCTGGGGAGAGGTCCAGCTCGGGGCGCTCCTTGAGCAGGTCCTGAGCGCGGAACAGTATGCCGCCAACGTGGCGACCGGCAGTGGGGGGGAGCGGGTGGAATTCGCCGTCAAGTTGCCCGGGCAGGACGGGGAGGAACCGGTGCTTCTGCCCATTGATGCCAAGTTCCCGGTGGAGGATTTTCAGCGCTTGCTTGAAGCGCAGGAACGGGGCGATGCCGATGGCGCCGAATTGGCCGGGCGGCAGCTTGAAGCGCGGGTCAGGGCCTGCGCAAAGGACATCCGCGACAAATACCTGCGCCCGCCCCGGACCACGGATTTCGGCATTCTTTTTTTGCCCATCGAAGGTCTTTTCGCCGAGGTCATCCGTAGGCCGGGCCTGTGCGAGGCCATCCAGCGCGAGCTCCGGGTGGTCCTGGCAGGCCCGACTACGCTCTGGTCCATCCTGACCAGCCTGCAGATGGGTTTTCGCACCCTGGCCATCCAGAAACGCTCCAGCGAAGTCTGGAATCTTCTCGGCGCGGTCAAGACCGAATGGGGCAAATACGGGGACATGCTTGATGCCGTGCAGAAAAAATTGCACCAGGCCTCGGAAACCATCGAGAAGGCGCAAGTCCGTTCCAGGGCTGTGGGACGTCAGCTGCGTGACGTGCAGGAGCTGCCCGTGGCCGAGGCGGGAACGGTGTTGCCGTTGCGGATAGTGGAGAATGAAGACGGATGAACGCTGTGCGGGAGCCCATCAAATGCGAAAAGCCGCCCTTATGTGCACAAGGCGGCTTTTTTATTTGGCGGTGAGGTTGTGCTCAGACCATCATGTCGATGAGCACGCCCGTCATGTCCAGGCCCGTGTGCAGGGCCGTGACGTTGGCGGCAAAGGCCTGCTCATTCTCGATCATCTGCACCATCTCCGTGGCCAGATCCGTGTAGGAGCCGTCGAGCAGCATTTCTTCGTAGCGTAGCTCATCATAGGTTTCGGCATATTCATCAGGGGTGATGGCGTACGTGATCTCCTGCACCCGCACGCCCTGGTCGCCCGGGCCGGTCTCGTACTCGACCCGGCTGGGACGAAATTCGTCCGTGTTCACGTTGGCCACATTGTTGGCCGAGACCTGTTGGGACACACTGATGGCCTGCAGGGCCTGCACGCTTTCTATCATGGCGCACCTCCACTCATGCGTTCACTGTATCCTGCCCCTGATTTGCGTCAAGGTCCATCTGGTCGATGCAGGCGTAGGCGCTGTGGTTATGGATGGATTCGAAGGATTCCACCTCGACGCGAAAGCCTCGCGCCTTGGGGTGGGCCGCAAGCCTGGATGCGGCGTTGCGGACCACGTCTTCCACAAACGTCGGGGCGGCAAAGGCGGTTTCGGTCACATATTTTTCATCCTCGCGCTTCAGGAGCGCATAGACCGGGGATGAGCCGGACTCCTGGGCGATGGCGATGAGATCTTCCAGCCAGAGCATGCCCGAGCATTGCGCCTCGATGCGGACCATGGCCCGCTGACTGTGGGCACCCTCCAGGGAGATGGCCTTGGAGCAGGGACAGACGGTCATGACCGGCACTTCCACGCCGAGGACCAATTCGACGTCGCCAATGCGCAGCACGCCGCGCAGGAAGCAGGCATAATCCATGAGGGCCTGGCTGCCCGTGACCGGGGCGCGTTGCTCCAGAAAGTAGGTGAAAAGAAAAGAGAGGTGGGAACTGCGCGCCTGCAGGCGGTCGCGCAGGTCGAGGAGCAGATTCTTGCAGCTGGCCGCGTCCAGGGTCGTGTCCATGTCGCGCAGGGCTTCCAGGAAGCGGCTCATGTGCGTGCCCTTGAATTCGGCCGGCAGGTCCACGCTCAGATCGACCCGTGCGACGGTATGCTGGCGGCCCTTGGCCCGGTCCTTCACGGTCAGGGGAATGGACAGATTTTTAACTCCGACCCGGTCGATGCGCAGGGCCACGTCGGCGGGACCGCTTTGAACGTCGCGCATCACGTCAGGTCCTGCCCGGTGGTGGCCAGGCTCAGTTTGCCGTGCTTCACTCCCTTGGTGGAGATGAGACGCTCGGCCGTGGCCTTGATGTCCTGGCCCGGACCCCGCAGGATGAGCACTTCCATGCAGTTGTGGTGGTCGAGGTGGATATGCAGGGACGTGACAATGACATCCAGGGACGAGTGCTGGATTTCAGTCATCTTTTGCGCCAGATCGGAATGATGGTGGTCATAGACCAGGGTCAAGGTGCCGACCATTTCCTTGTTCAGATCTTCCCATTCTTTTCGCACCAAGGTGCCTCGGATGAGGTCGCGGATGGCTTCGGAGCGGGTCTGATAGCAGCGTTCCTCACACAGCGCGTCGAATTTTTCCAGCAGCTCGGAGTCCAGGGACACTCCAAATCGTATAGTCTGACCCATGCTTCCTCCTTATTGCGTCCGGGAGAGTTCCCAAACATTGACCGTCATGCGTATCTGCTCGAAAGGGACCACCACTTGGCCCTGATTTTTGACCCGCCATCCCCGGCGGATGAATCTGGGCCACACGGACCGGGACACGGTCCGCTCCGGATCGCCGAACCAGACCTTTCCGCCCGGGGCGAGACAGCGCAGCAGGAGCTTCTCCAGCGGTTCGAAAAAACGTTGCTCGTAAAAGATGTCGCCGCCCCAGATGTGGTCAAAGGCGCCACGAGCGAAACCCGGATTGTTCCAGTCCATGCGTACCCACAGCGGAGACGGGATGGAATTTATGCGGGCGTTTCTGGCGGCAAAGTACAGGGCATCATGCACGTAGTCCATCCCCACCACCTGTGCGCCCAGATTGGACGCGACCAGGGCGGACAATCCCAGTCCGCAGCCCAGATCCAGGCATCTGCGTCCGTTCAGGTTTTGTCTGGCCAGCCAGTCGCACAGCGCCAGGGTCGCAGGCCAGAGCTCGACCCAGTAGGGAATGTGTTCTTCCGCGTTCGGGACGTCCTCGTCCATGGATTGCCAGAGCGATTCCAGATCCGCAGGGCGTTCCAGGGTCCAGGTCCGTCCGGCCGCGTGGACAGTCAGCTGTCGCGAGGAGCCGTGGCGCTCAGTCGTCATCCGGCTTCATGCCCGCCATCATCTGGCCGATGCGGTCGACGCGATACTGGTCGTCGGCGGGAAAGATGTCCACGATGCGCCCGCCGTACATGACCGCGATGCGATCGGCCAGGGCCAGCGCCTCGGCCAGATCCCCCGTGACCAGCAGGATTCCCGCTTCCTCGCGGGCCGCCAGCAGCGTGGTCCAGACTTCCTCGATGGCCGAGACGTCCAGGCCCTGAGTGGGCTGTTCGGCCACGATGAGGCGCGGCCTGCGGTGAAACTCCCGCGCCAGAACCATCTTTTGCAGGTTCCCGCCCGAAAGTTGCCTCGCCTGGCAGTTTACGTCGGGCGGAGAGACCTTGAACTGGTGGACCAGCTCTTCGGCCACGGCCCGGGCCTTGTCCCGCTGCAGCCAAATGGATGAGGAGTACCCTTGCCGCGTGGTCAGCAGAAAATTGTCGACCAGATCCATGCCCCGGCAGACCGCCAGACCCATGCGATCTTCAGGAACATAGCTCAGCCCCCCCTGCCAGGACGTTTCGGAGAAAAAGCTCCGCCAGCTCTTGCCGAGGACGGTGATCTCACCCGTTTCCGGTTCGTTCAGGCCGCAGATGGCTTCGACCAGATCCTTCTGGCCGTTGCCCGCCACGCCGACCACGGCCAGGACCTCTCCCTGGCGCAGGCTCAAGGACACGTCGCGCAGGATTCCGGACCCGACGTCCTGCATCCGCAGCACGTTCTGCCGCAGCTCCATGGGCTCGCGCCGCACCTCCAGGAGGACTTCGCGCCCGACCATGCGCCGGGCCAGATCGGACGGGGAATGAACCTCGCTGGCCGGGATCTCGTCCACCACCTCGCCCCGGCGCAGGATGGCGATCTCATCGGCCAGGGCCATGACCTCGCCCAGTTTGTGGGAGATGTAGACGATGGCCTTGCCTTGGGCCGCCATGCTCCGCAGGGCCAGGAAAAGTTGTTCGGCTTCCTGGGGGGTGAGCACGGCCGTGGGCTCGTCGAAAATGAGGATGCGGCTTTCCCGCTGCAGAAGCTTCAGGATTTCCACCCGCTGTTTCTCGCCCATGGAGAGATCCGCCACCCGGGCGGCCGGATCGACATGCAGGCCAAAGGCCCGGCCGAGAATCCGAACCTGCTCCTGCATGGCGCGGGGCGAAAGAAAGAAGCCCGGTTCCTGACCCAGAAACACGTTCTCGGCCACGGTCATGGCCTCAACGAGCATGAAATGCTGATAGACCATCCCGATTCCGGCCTTGATGGCGTCCTTGGTGGAGCGCAGGGCGGAATGCCGCCCATCGATCAGGATCTCGCCGCTGTCGGGGAGGTAATGTCCGGCCAGGATGGACATGAGCGTGCTTTTGCCTGCCCCGTTTTCGCCCAGCAAGGCCTTGATCCGGCCCGGATGGATATCAAGGCTGATATTGCTGTTGGCCCGGACCGTTCCAAAGACCTTGGTGATGCCGCGAAGACTGACCGCGGGCAAGGAGGCTGGCACGTCTAGCCCTGCCTCATCCCGGCGATGGGCTGCACGAACTGCGATTCCGTGTCCCAGGGGAAGAGGATCCAGGTGTCCTGGCTGACCTCGGTGACGAACGTGTCCACCAGGGGGCGGCCAGCGGGCTTGGCGTAGATGGACGCGAAATGGGCCTTGGGCAGAAGCTCGCGGATGAGTTTGGCTGTGCGGCCGGTATCCACCAGATCATCGATGATGAGCCAGCCTTCGCCGTTGCCTTCGATGCCTTTCAAGAGCTTGACCTCGCCCTTCTGGTTTTTCCAGTCATAGCTGGACACGCAGATCGTATCCACCAGTCGGACGTCCAGTTCGCGGGCGATGATGGCCGCAGGCACGAGCCCGCCGCGGGTCACGGCGATGATGCCTTTGAAAAAATCCTTGTCCAGGAGGCGCCAGGCCAGGGCCTTGGAGTCACGGTGCAACTGATCCCAGGAAATGGGATAGGTGCGCTGGTATCTGTTTTCGGTCATGAGGGTTATCCTATTCAGAGGGTTCCACGTTCACACCCAGCGCGGCCGGGGCCTCGTTGCGTACACCGCGCCACGATGAAAAGGCCAGGGCCGTGATGGTCAACACATAAGGCAGCATGAGCAGGAGCGAGGAGGGCAGGGTCGTCCCCATTGCCTGCAGGCGGAGCTGGAAGGCCATGACCCCGCCGAAAAGATAGGCTCCGATCATGGCCCGGCTCGGACGCCAAAAGGCGAAGATGACCAGGGCCACGGCAATCCAGCCTCGCCCGGAGCTTAAGCCGTTGGTCCATAGATGGGTATATGCCAGACTCAGATAGCTTCCGCCAAAGCCGACAAGCATGCCGCCGCCCAAAAGCGCCGCCCATCTATATCCCAGGACGTTCAGTCCTGCCGCGCGTGTCGCGGCCGGACTTTCTCCGGCGGCGCGGATGGCCAGGCCCCAGCGGGTGTAGCGGAAAAAGGCCCACAGGAGCGGCGGGATCAGGTACGACAGGTAGACCAGGGCGTCCTGCTGGAAAAAGATCGTTCCCAAACCGGGCAGGTCCCCCAGGCCCGGCAGGGAAAATTTGTTGAAGCCGGGCGCGGTCCGGCCAATATAGGGCGTGCCGAAAAATCCGGCCAGGCCGGTGCCGAAAATGGTCAGGGCCAGGCCCGAGACAACCTGGTTCCCCAAAAACCAGATGCAGACGATGCCGTGCAAGGCGGCCATGCCCGCGCCGGCCACCCCCCCGGCCATGAAGGCGAGAGCGGGCGA
>CAXNFJ010000021.1:0-12390 GCA_964201165.1 Desulfomicrobium sp. | reverse complement strand
CGCCAGGCATCTTCCAGATTGGCCAGAATGATCTTGACCACTTTGGTGATGATGGACTGCTCGATGGGCGTGAAATCCCGGCCTTCGATCTTGGGCTGGCTCCCCGCGCCGCCAAAAAAATTTTCCACCAGGGAAAAGACCAGGCGGGTGTCCACGACCAGCAGGGCATTGCCGCGCAGGGGATCTATCTTGAAAATGTTGATGCTCGTCGGCACGGGCAGGGAGCGAAGGAAATCCCCAAATTTGGACATGTCGATGGAGATCGGGTTCACATCCACCCGCTTGCGCATGGTATTCGCCAAGGCGCTGGTGCAAAGCCGGGAAAAGCGGTCGTTGATGATCTCCAGCACGGGCATGCGACCACGAATGATCCGATCCTGATTGGCCAAATCAAAGGTAACGATCCCGCTGGGATCCGCGGCAACCTCTTCCTCCGTCTCGATCTCCCCGCCCGAAATTCCGCGGAGCAGGGCATCGACCTCGTCCTGGTTCAGGATCTTGCTCATAGGCTGTCCACCGGCCCCTTACTGGACCACAAATTCCGTGAAATAGACATTGCGCACCTTATTCTTGCCGATGATCAGATTCAAACGGTCAACAATCTCGTTCTTCAGTTCGATTTTTTTGTCCATACTGCTGATATCCGCAAATGATTTACTGGAAAGCAGAAGCAGCAGCGTGTCCTTGACCTTGGGCATGGCCGCGGTCAGCGCCGTGGCGGCAGCAGCATCGGCTACCTCCACGTCCATGGTGGTCTTCAGATACCTGCGTCCCATGGGGTCGGAAAGATTGACGACAAAAGATTCCAAAGTAACCAACTGGCTGGCCCCCTCAAGGCCTCCCCCGCCTTCCTTTGCAGCTTCGGGACCCGCGCCCGCTTCTTGGCTGGTCGCATTTTCATGCGCTTCGTCAGTGGCCTTGGGCTGCAGGAAAAACTTCCACGCCGCGAAACCGCCGCCGCCAAGGATGGCCAAAACCACAAGCAAAAGAATGATCAGCTTCAGTTTGCCGCCCTTCTTTTTGGGTGTGTCCTTTTCCGGGGCCTGCACTTTTTTTTCGGCCATTTATTCCTCCTTCGTCATGCATGCGAAAACCGGGCCTAAAGATAGGTTCGCCCCGTGGTTTTCAGCAGGATTTCCACTCTTCTGTTCTTGGCCCTGCCCTCGGGAGTGGTGTTATCGCCCAAGGGAAACGCATCGCCATAGGCGGACACCGAAAAACGCTCCGGATCAAATCCGAATTCCAAAAAATACGACAACACGGCCATGGCCCTTTCCGTAGACAGAACATAGTTGTCCTTTTCTCCGCCAGGGACGTTGTCCGCATACCCCGCCACATTAACCGGCATGGTGACGCTGGCCAAAAAAACGGCGAATTCAGACAGAAGCTTGCGGCTGTCTTCTCCCAACTCGCTGCCGCCGGTACCAAACAGTAAGCCATCGGAGAGCACAAGAGCAATGCCCTCGGGCCGCGCCAGGATCTGCAGATTTTCGTTGAGAGTGCTCCTGGCCATGCCCTTGGGCAGAATTTCATCAGGGAAAAGCAAATCCTTGATGCGCTGCGGATTGTGCAACACCTCCGCCGGTTTCTCAATAGCCTCTTGCAAGAACTCAAACCGCGTCGGCACATTGCCCGCGCCTTTTTTCGTGGCCAGTCCGATATCACCCACAAAATTCGAAGCCACATCGCGCAGGATGGATTTATCCATGGATGACATGGACAACAGCAGCACAAAAAAACTGAGCAGCAGGGTCACCATATCCGCGAACGTGACCATCCACGTTGCGCCCTGCACAGGAAGCTGGGCTGATCTTTTCCTGCGGGCCATTACTTCTCTCCCGGCTGATCAAAGCGGAACAGAAAATCTTTCACGCGGTAACTGTCGCTGGCGGTTCCAGAGTTCTTCTCGCGCATCTCCTCCGCTGCAACCTCATGGCTCCAGCTGCCGATACGCCGATCGAGCGTGATTTCGACTCTGCGGTTGGTTTTCCGCGCCTCATCGCCCGCGGCACCTACTCGTGGTCTAAACCGGCCGAACGCCTCCAAGCGCAACTTTTCCGGCTCAACTCCGGCTTCCACGAAATAGCGATACACGGCCACAACTCGCGCCAGAGAAAGTTCCCAGGAAAAATCAACCTTGACCCAAGGTTTTGATTGATACTCCGGGCCAAACTCTTCCAGCCCCTCGGAGGTGTGCCCCGAAAGCCCCAGGGGGTGGGAGCTCTCCGCCACGACAGGCCGCAAACGATCAAGCAGCGCCCGTCCCTTGTCGGTCAAGTTGGAGGAGCCGGGAGCGAAAAGCGCGTCGGCGTCCATGGACAAGCGCTGCATGAAGCGATTGGACTCAAAACGCAGATCTTTTTCCGGATCATCCCAGAGCTGATCCTTGACCGGTGAAAGGTCCTTGAACACATTGATGGGACCGGGAGCCACCCGCCCCCTTGTGTCCTTGGTGGTCAGATCATCCAGGCTCGGCGCGCCGGTCCCGAACGTGCCGGAAACAGAGCCGATGGCAACCTTGCGTTTATAGACGTCCGTCAAGGAGGCCATGGATACCAACATAATAAAAAATGTCATCAGCAGGGTCACCATATCGGAAAAGGTGATCATCCAGGGCGGGGGAGACCCGGTTTGCTCGGTCTTCGGCATTCTTCTGATCATGACTGCGCCTCGCCTCGAATTCAGGGCCTGACCTTGCGTTCCTTGGGCGGCAGATAACTGTTCATTTTCTCTTCAAGAATGCGGGGGTTCTCACCACGGGAGATGGACATGATCCCTTCTACGATCATGGTACGAACCAGCACTTCTTCCCGGCTACGCGCGCGAAGTTTGCCCGCCATGGGGATGAAAATAAGATAGGCCAGAATGGCTCCGTAGAACGTGGTCAAGAGGGCCACGGCCATGGCCGGCCCGATGGTGCTGGGGTCGTTCATGCGCTTGAGCATGAGTACAAGGCCGATGATGGTTCCGACCATGCCCATCGCCGGAGTCAAATTTCCAAAGGTCTGCAGGATCTCGGCACCTTTGAGATGGCGTTCTTCCAAGCACGCGATCTCGGTCTCCAAAATCTCCTGGATGAGCTGCGGATCAAGCCCGTCCACAGTCAGTTGCAATCCTTTGCGCAGAAAATCGTCAGGGATGTTCTTGAGATGCCCCTCCAGGGATAAAATACCCTCGCGCCTGACCCGTGCGGCGTAATCGACAAACTGGGTGATGAGGGCCCTTGGATCGTCCGCCTTGGACATGAACGTTTTCTTGATGATGCCCATTACGCCCAGGACGCTTTCCAGGGGGTAGGTCACCAGCACCGCTCCGACGGTTCCGCCCACTACGATCAGGGCCGAGGGAAAATCCAAAAACAAAATGCCGTCGCCGCCCAAAGCGGCAATGACCAGCCCGAAGGCGACCAATATTCCTATGATGGTGGCCAGATCCATAAAACATCCATCTCCAGAGGCCTTTAGATTGTGCCGCGTTCTCCAAATATTCTGGTGCCGATGCGCACCAGAGTGGCCCCTTCCTCAATGGCAGCCTCGAAATCCCCGGTCATGCCCATGGACAATTCCGGTAGCGCGAGCCCAAAATCGGCACGCAAGGCGCCGGCAAGTTCGCGCAATCGGGCAAAATAGGGCCGAGCCCTCCGTGGGTCGTCAAAAAATGGCGGCATGAGCATGAGCCCCTGCCAGCGTAGATGCGTACTGACCGCCAAAAATTCGGCCAAGGGCGGGAGGTCTGCTTCGAATATGCCGCTTTTTTGCCTCTCCGCAGCCAGGTTGACCTGCATCAGCACATCCTGGACCACTCCTTGGGCCTCGGCGTGATTATGCAACGAATGGGCCAGTTTCAAGGAATCCACGCCATGAATCAGGGAGAACCGACCAACCACGTTTTTGGCCTTGTTCGTCTGCAGATGTCCTATAAAATGCCAGGAGATGTCCTGCGGCAGGATGGCCATTTTGGTCTGGGCTTCCTGAACGTAATTCTCACCGAACATGCGCTGCCCGGCTTCGAAAAGTGTCAGGATATCCTCGGCGGGATGAAGCTTGGACACGGCCAGCAAGCGTACGCAATCCGGTGTCCGCCCAGCCCTGCGCGCCGCCTGGGCCATCTGGTCCAAGACCTCTCGCCAACGGTCCGTGATGTTTGCCTGATCCATGCGCCCGCGCCCTCGTGTCAGGACCCAAGACCAAGAGAGATCATGAACTGCCCGTCCTCGGTCCAGCCCTCGCGCACCTTGACCCAAAGTTCCAGATGCACTTTCGTGCCCAGCAAGACTTTGAGTTCCTGGCGGGCCTGTTGGCCGACGACCTTCAGGTTCTGCCCCTGCTTGCCCACGATCATGCCCTTGTGACTGTTTTTTGACGTATAGATCATGGCCCCGATCATGGTCATGTTCTGCTCCGGCAATTCTTCCCAGGTCTCGATTTCCACCGCCACATTATAGGGCAGTTCCTGGCTCAGAGCCATGAAGAGCTTTTCGCGGATGATTTCCGCGGCCATGAAACGCACCGAAGCGGTGCTCAACTGGTCATCCGGATAGAGCGGCGGCCCCAGAGGCAAAAATTCACGGATGATGCCCAGCAGGCGGTCAACACCCAAGCCAGTCCGGGCCGAGACCGGCACCAGTTCCACTCCGGGCCAGCGCGCGGAGCAGTCGGCCAGAAGCCCAAGCAGGCGCTCTTTGGGCTTGATCTGATCGACCTTGTTCAGAGCCACGGCCATGGGCACCCCCATGGAGCCAAGGCGCGTTGCCAGCGGACGCAAATCACGCTCCAGGGCGCGGACGTTGCCCGCATAGAGGGAGCCATCAAGGAAGAGGATCACCCCGTTGGCTTCCTGCATGGCGCCCCAAGCTGCGTCGACCAGAAAACGGTTCAGCTTGCCCCGGGCCGCATGAATTCCGGGCGTGTCGAAAAAAATAATCTGCTCTTCGGCAGTAGTATGAATTCCGGTGATGCTGGTGCGGGTGGTCTGGGGCTTGGGGGAGACGATCGCGATCTTCTCGCCCAGGACGGTATTCAAAAAAGTGGATTTTCCAGCATTGGGGGGCCCGATGAGGGCGATATATCCGGCTCGATAGGTTGACGACATAGTTTCCATTTGATCTTTGTAAAAGGATACCGACGGGTTGAACCCCGTCAGGGAAAGGCGGACGGAATTTGCGGGAATTACCCCTTGCCCTGCGCTTCGGAATCTGGATATAGGCCCCAAACATTATGGGCAAGGACTTAATCATCGTCGAATCACCCGCCAAAATCAAAACCATCAAAAAGTTTTTGGGGAGCGGGTATGAAGTGGAAGCATCCGTGGGACACGTGCGTGATCTCCCCACCAAATCTTTGGGCGTGGACGAGGACAACGACTTTGCCCCGGACTATCAGATCATCCCGGGCAAAACCAAAGTTGTCAGCAAGCTGAAATCCGCAGCCAAGGCCGCCGACACAGTCTATCTGGCCCCGGACCCGGACCGCGAAGGCGAGGCCATCGCCTGGCATGTGGCCGAGATCATCCGTAGCTCGAACTCGAATTTAAAACGCATCCAGTTCAATGAAATCACGGCCAAGGCCGTCAAAGAGGCCCTGGCCAATCCCACGGAACTGCGCAAACCCCTTTTCGACTCCCAGCAGGCCCGGCGCATCCTGGACCGGTTGGTAGGCTACAAGATTTCTCCCCTGCTTTGGAAAAAAGTCAAACGCGGCCTGTCCGCCGGTCGGGTCCAGTCCGTGGCCCTGCGCCTCATCGTGGACCGGGAACGGGAACGCCAAGCTTTTATTACCGAGGAATACTGGGTCTTCAAAATCACTGTCCAGGGTGATACCCCCCCGTCTTTTGACGCGGATCTCTGGAAAGTGGATGGCGAAAAACCGGTCCTGGACAACGAGAGTGCGGCCCTGACCCTGGAAAGCCGCGTCAGCGACCTGCCCTACCTGGTTGAAGGCATCGTCGAAAAGGAACGCCAGCGTCACCCGCGTCCGCCGTTCATCACGTCCACCCTGCAGCAGGATGCCAGCAACAAGCTCGGCTTCAACGCCAAGCGGACCATGTCCGTCGCCCAGCGCCTCTACGAGGGCGTGGAACTCGGCGAACGCGGGACCACGGCGCTCATCACCTACATGCGAACGGATTCCGTGCGCATCTCCGATGAGGCCCGCGACGGAGCCCGCGAGTGGATCACCCGGACCCTGGGCCCGGAGTTCTATCCCAAGGAGCCCCGGGTCTACAAAAGCAAAGGCAGCTCCCAGGACGCCCACGAAGCCATCCGCCCCGTGGACCCGAGTCTGACTCCAGACTCCATCAAGAACGCCCTGCCTCCGGAGCAGTACAAGCTCTACCGGCTTATCTGGGAGCGCTTCATGGCTTCGCAGATGGCCTCGGCCCGTTTCTGGGACACGGTGGCCACCATTGAAAGCGGTCCGGCCCAGTGGCGGGCAAAGGGCGAACGGCTCATTTTTCCTGGATTTCTGCAGATCTGGCCCCAATCGGCCGATGCGGAAACTGCCATGCTGCCCAAACTTGTCGCAGGACAGGAACTGCATCTGGAGAAACTGCACAAAGAGCAGAAATTCACCCAGCCGCCGGCCCGATTTTCCGAGGCGTCCCTGGTCCACAAACTCGAGGAACTGGGCATCGGCAGACCTTCGACCTATGCGGCCATCATCTCCACTTTGACCGAGCGCGACTACGTGCACATCGAAGAGAAGCATTTTCTGCCCACGGATCTGGGACTTATTGTCTGCGATCTGCTGGTCGAGCATTTCGCGCAGCTCATGGACGCGGGCTTTACGGCGCGCATGGAGGAGAGCCTGGACCTTGTCGCCGAAGGGGAAGCGGATTGGGTGGACCTGCTCAAGAATTTCACCCTGGATTTCAATCCGACTCTGGACAAGGCCCGCGAAAACATGACCCAGGTCAAGGCCGGCATGGACACGGGGCTCTCCTGCCCGCAGTGCGAAGACGGACGGCTGGTGGTCAAATTCGGTAAAAATGGAACCTTTCTGGGCTGCGCCAACTATCCAGCCTGCGCCTTCACCAGCAACTATACCCGTGACAGCGCGGGGGAAATCCAACTGGTCAAGGAAGAGATCCCCGAAGATCTTGGCCCGTGCCCCAAATGCGAGACCGGACGTCTGGTGGTCAAAAAAACCAAGACTGGCGGCAGATTCGTGGCCTGCTCCAATTACCCGGCATGTCGGCACACCAAATCCGTGGGAACGGGCGTCTCCTGCCCCAAGGATGGATGTACCGGGGAGCTGGTGGAAAAGACGAGCCGCCGCGGCAAGCCCTTCTTTTCCTGCAGCAAATATCCCAAATGCGATTACGCGGTCTGGGACTACCCCGTGGCCAAGCCATGTCCCCTGTGTGACTCCAAGATCCTGGTGCGCAAGGAAACCAAAGCCAGGGGAGTGCATCTGGCATGCCCTGTCAAAGAGTGCGGATTCTGGGAAAAGCTGGACTAAAGCGTCCCTCCCTGCAGACTGACCTTGTATTTTTTTAGAAAACCCACAGGGTTGTAGCTGAGCTTGGCTTTGCGCAACCCCGCATCGCCCAGATCCTGCTCCCGGTTGACGACCTGAAATCCCCGACAGCATTGCTCCAGAAAAATCTGATTGATGGCCTGGTATACGCCTTTGAAGTTGGGGCAGCCTTTTTCGAAATGGATGACGATGCTTGTCGCATCCAATGCCTCGGCTATGGTGTAGGCAATCATCTTGTCATCCACCACGAGTCCGCCCCCGATCAGGCCACCCAGCCTTGACCAATCGTGCATCACCTTGATGATGGCACGATTTTCCGCTTCCAAGGTCTGATCATTTTCCGTGTTGCGCCATAAAAACCAATCCGTTTGCAAGGCCAGGGCGCATTCGACGGTCTTTTCATCCAGGAGCACAAAGTGGGCTTCGTGGTCGCGGACAAACTGATTGAGCAGGTTCTTTTTCTTGTGAAACTTGCGCCCTTTCAGTTCGATCAACTCGGACACGTCGTACAGATAATCCCAATGCTCACGACATTCCTGGACCTGGACTCCGCTGACCGTCCGCTCCCAAATGTTTTTCAATTCCTCCGGGATGCGAATAAAGCTTGAGTCTTGTGGAAGGGATTCCAGCAGAACATTCCAGTCGGTTTCCTGCCAGTTACCAATGGGAGCCCAATAAAGAGTCTGCGGGATGGTCTGACGGATGAGTACGTACTCTTCGCAGAACGACCATTCCAGACCGTATTCACGGCCCCAACCCCACAGGTTGACGAAGCTGTAATCGGACGGCTTCTGGGTGCATTGTGCCAAGAGCCGATTATATTCTGCCTGCCCATCCAGAGTGATGGGACAAAACGTGTGGTCCATGCGTCCTCGCAAGATAAGATACACAACAATTACGGATAGTTTGGCCTGGCCAAAAACTCAAGAAATCAAAGCTCTTGCAGTTGAGGAAAAAACAATTATACTTTGTAACCCTCGCCTGTCAAAGCGCCAACCCGCACGATTTTCGGAATAGATACACTATGGCAGAAACCCGCACCATGTGGAGGCTCAAGACTCCCCCGGCAGACGCAGTCCAAAGTCAGGCTCGGCAACAACACATTGCCGAACGACTGGAAGTCAGCCCCATGCTCGTCCATTTGATGTCCTTACGCGGCCTTTCCTGCGAATCGGACATGGACAAATTTTTAAGCCCCGGCCTTCGGTATCTGCATCCCCTTGACCAGTGGCCAAACATTGAAACCGGAGCTGCGCTGCTTTGCGCCGCAGTCGAAGCAAATCGGAAAATAGCGGTCTGGGGCGACTATGACGTGGATGGGATCACCGCCACGGCTCTGGTCAAGGATTTCATGGCCACTCGGGGCATCGAAGTAGACCATTACATACCGGACAGGCTGGACTTCGGGTACGGCCTCAATATCGCCGGCATTCAAAAACTTGCCAAACAGGGCATCGGACTGCTGCTGACCGTTGACTGTGGCATCGCCAATATCGAAGAAATTCGCGAGGCCAAGGCTTTGGGAATGCAGGTGATTGTCACCGACCATCACCTGCCCGGACAGGAACTGCCCGACGCGGACGTCATCATCAACCCCAAATTGGAAGGCTGGCCCACTCCCAACCTTGCGGGAGTTGGGGTCAGTTTTCTGCTCATGGGCGCGCTCAACCGCATCCTGCCAGGCACCCAGGCCGATATTCGCGATTTTCTGGACCTGGTGGCGCTCGGCACCGTTGCCGATGTGGTCCCGCTGGATGAACAAAACAGAATCCTGGTCAAAAATGGCCTGCTCCTGATCAAGGAAGGTCGCAGGCCAGGAATTCAGGCCCTCAAGGAAATCAGCGGCATCGCCCCGGAAGAAAGCGTGGGCACTGGGGCCATCGGCTTTGCTCTGGCCCCGCGCATCAATGCCGCGGGTCGGATCGGGGACCCGGACCTAGCTGTACGCCTGCTCCTGGAAAAAGATCAGGATGTCGCTCGCCAGCTTGCCACACAATTGGACAAGCTGAACGCGAAGCGCAAACTCGAAGAGCAACGCATCCTGGAGGAAGCCATTGTCCAGGCAGAGTCCCAGCTTCATCTCCCGGGCCTTGTACTCCATTCCGAGCATTGGCATTCCGGAATCATCGGCATCGTGGCCTCACGCATCGTGGAACGCTTTCATCGCCCTTGCCTGATCCTGACCAAGGAAAATGGCATTTTCAAAGGATCTGGCCGGTCCACTCCCACCTTTGACCTGTATCAAGCCCTGCTGTCCTGCAAGCAATGCCTGTACAAATTCGGGGGACACCGCCAAGCCGCCGGTCTGAAACTTGAACCTTTCCAACTGGCCAATCTGAAGAATCTCTTTGCCTGGGCCGTGGAAGAACAGCTGGGGGCGAATCCGGCCCCGCCCGTTTTGGAACTGGATGTGGAACTGCCTTTTGTGTTGATCACAGCCACCCTGCTTAAGGAATTGGAATTGCTTCAACCATACGGCCAGGGGAATCCTCGCCCCATCTTTCTGTCGCCTCCGCTCCACGTCCTCAAGCATCGTTTTTTCGGACAAAAAAAACATCTGGAGCTGCATCTGTCCGATTCAGGCGACGGCACAAACATGCGTGCGGTGGCCTGGCGTCAGGGTGAGCGCTGGCATGGCACTCTTTTCGAACACAGACTGATCAAAATCGCCTATACCCCTCGCCTGTCCAAATTCAACGGCCTGATGCAGATTGAACTGGCCGTACAGGATATCCTTTCCCTGGAATGACCGCCCTTTTCATTGCCTACAAAATCAGGTAGCTAAGTGGGAAATATGGAGGAATGTATGAACAGAATCAAAATTCTGATGATAATTCTTGTACTCTTGAATACTGGGTGCGCCGCTCTCGTGGTCGGGGGAGCCGCAGCGGTGGGCACCTACACCTTTACTGCGGGACAGCTGCACAAAACCTATAACGGCAATCTCGACACCACCTATCAGGCCACCATTGCCGGATGTAATTCCCTGAGATTGCCCGTGCTGGACCCGCAAAAACAATTGAGCCAAGCTTCGGTCATGACCAAGGACGGAGAACGCGATGTGTGGATAAATCTCAAGGCACAGAGTTCAACAACAACCGTTGTCTCCATTCGAGTGGGCTATCTTGGTGACGAAGAGGTTTCCAGGCGAATTCACGAAGCAATTCAGGCCAAATTCTAAATATAGGCCCCCAAAACAGGGGGCTTCAAACATGTGCCCCCTCCTTCAGTCAGACCCAGACAAAACGCATGGCCTCAACGAACATGGATCCGAAATTTTTCTGTTCAACCAAGGCCTCCAGGCGGACACACCTCGGCAGCGAAGCCAACCAACTCCGAACCTCTTCATATTGCAAGGCCAACAGCGTTCCCGCCAAGGACGTGTTGCCGACGACCTCGATTTTTTCTCTCCACACTTCTGGTAAAAAACCCAAGGTTATCAGGTCGCCGGGATCCGCATGTTCTCCCAAGGCTCCAGCCAGATAGACTTGCGCCAACTCCGTCTCCGTGATCCCTGCGCGCCGGACCAGGGTACGAAGCGCGACATTGACGCCCGCCTTGGCCTTCAAAAATTCTTCAATATCCCGCTCTGCCAGAAATACATCGGCATCAAGCCAGAGCACACGCCCCAGCGAGTGCTCCCGTATGTGCTCCGAGATCTTACGGGCCAACGGCATAGTCGCGGACTGAAAATGTCCCGCCTCGTCGACAACCCCCACCCGACGCAACACGGCAAGCAAGGACACATACCCAGTCCCGGAAATGCCCGCCAAAGATCCGCCAGCCCACTGCAGACCTTTGGGTCCCAAAGTGGCGCGGCTGAGCACATTCTCCCCGGCCACGACGCCACAACACAGCCCAACGCCCTCAATCGCCGGTCCCATGGGCACGCTGCATGCGTAAAAATGCTGCGGGTCAAGTGCCAAGACAAATTCTCCATTCGTACCCAAATCAGCGAGTAAAAACGGATACGTGGGCTCAAGGGAAGAAATATATGCAAGGCCCGCACTGATATCAGCACCAATGAACGGGGCAAGAAGCGGCGGGATATACGCGGGAGGCAATGAGGCATCAAGACTCACAGTTTCGCCTCCACCCCACGGCAACGTGTATGGGGCGACGGCGAAACCCTTCAGGGGCACATCCAAGAGCACGGCTATCATGGTGCTGTTTCCGGATACGGCCAATGTCGAAGCTCCACTCTGCCGGACCAAATCTTTCAGAACCGTGACGATTGACTGGCGTAAATGTTCACGAGCCTCAGCCGAGGTCATTGCGTAACGAAGCCGGGACATGATCTCGCTGCCAACACCCATCTGCGGATTGACCATGGCGAATTCAGGGCTGTTGCCGTCTTGGGTCTGAACAGCCCATTTGATTCTGGTAGTCCCGATGTCAACGGCAAGCCCTTCTCCGCGAGGCGAACCGGGCACAGGAGCCTCCTGTCGAGGCATCACAATCCGACACGCATCAATCACCACATGCTTACAGGCCAGCCGCCATCCATCGCGCAGTTCGTCGCGGGTCAATCGAACCTCTTCCTCGGCACAGACCTCCGGCGGAAGAGATGCAAAGCGAATCCTGCACTTCCCGCAAAGGCCGACTCCAGCGCACAGCAAGTGCCCTCTGCTGATGTTCGCCTCAAAAAGCAAATGCATAAATGGCTGGCCGCGCCGCGCCCAAGCAACGACAATCTCGCCGGATTCCCGAATAATTTCAACTCTTAGCACAACACCAACCGCTTCTTGTCAGCACGCGCATTCTCCACGGATCCGATCACCGCCGCCATTTCGCCTCGATCATGCAACCAGTCGCGGACCTCTTCAACCCGACCGTGAGGAACTCCCAATACCATGCCACCGGAAGTTTGCGCATCGAACATGAGATCAAGCAGGACAGGATCAAGCCCCGGAGA
>CAXNFJ010000020.1:0-12496 GCA_964201165.1 Desulfomicrobium sp. | reverse complement strand
TGTACGCACATTTAAAAACAAATACTTATTTTCCATATTATACAAATATATTAATACAAAATTATCACTACCACATATAAATCAGCAATACCGATTCATTGGCATGCACAATCATATCGGCGCGCATGTCCCGGTGGACGCCGTGATGGCCAAGCAAGGATAAAATGGGATTGGAGGACGCAGGCCGGATATATTCAGGCGGGAGGAATGCGTTAGCGAGACGCGAGTTCAGCCGGAAAGCGTGTCTGGCCTTGCGACCTGAATTTTGATAGTGTCTTAAGTGTCGCCATCCGCGGCCGATCGAGAACCATCATTCAGGAGACCTTATGGACCTTCAATACTGGCACTGGCTGGTCTTCGGCATGGCGCTGATCATCGCCGAACTGTTCATCCCCAGCTTCACCATCATCTGGTTCGGCCTCGGAGCCCTGACCGTAGGAGTCCTGCTCTGGATCCTACCGGAGGTAAGCCTGACCACGCAGTTCCTGCTTTGGACCATCTTTTCCTCCTTGCTGACCACGTTCTGGTTTTTGGTCATGAAACCGCGCATGGTGGACAAAACCAGGGCCGGCATGTCCCGGGAGGCCCTCTTGGGCGAAACCGGACAGGTCATCAGCGTGCCCGAGGGTGATCGGCGGGGTGTCGTCCGCTTCACAAAGCCGCTGCTGGGCTCGGACGAATGGTCCTTCATCTGCGATGAACCCTTGCAACTCGGCGATCGGGTTCAAATTCGCGACGTGTCCGGCAACACGCTCATCGTCGCCCCCAAAAGCAACAGATGACATCACTTCCTTCCCTTATCTCAAGAGAGGTTCCTCATGCTTAATCCCGGCTTGGTCATTGTCCTTTTTCTGCTTTTTCTGGTCATCATCACCATCAGCATGGGCGTGCGCATTGTGCCGCAGGGGTTCAAGTTCGTGGTCCAGCGCCTGGGCAAGTACCACACCACCCTGGCCCCCGGCCTGAACATCATCATCCCGTACATGGATTCGGTGGCGTACAAGGTGACCACCAAAGACATCGTCATGGACATCCCCTCGCAGGAAGTCATCACCCGCGACAACGCGGCCATCATTACCAACGCAGTGGCCTACATCAACATCGTGTCCCCGGAAAAAGCGGTGTACGGGGTCGAAGACTACCGCATGGCCATCCAGACCCTGGTCCAGACATCCCTGCGCTCCATCGTCGGCGAAATGGACCTCGACGACGCCCTGTCCTCCCGGGACAGGATCAAGGCCAGACTCAAGGAAACCATCTCCGATGACATCTCGGACTGGGGCATCATGCTCAAGACCGTGGAGATCCAGGACATCAACCCGTCCGACACCATGCAACACGCCATGGAAGAACAGGCCGCCGCCGAACGCGCCCGGCGTGCCACGGTGACCCGGGCCGAAGGCGACAAATCCGCGGCCATCCTGCAGGCCGACGGCCGCCTGGAAGCTTCCCGACGTGACGCCGAGGCCAAGGTCGTACTGGCCGAAGCGGACCGGGAGGCCATCGTCAAGGTAGCCGAGGCCACCCAGGGCGGCGAACTGCCGCTCGTCTTCCTGCTGGGCCAACGCTACGTGGACGCCATGCGCAAGATGGCCGAGAACAACAACTCCAAAATCATCGTCCTCCCCGCCGATCTGCCCGCAGCAGTGCGCGGAATCATGGGCACACTCGGCAAATAGAGAAGGCAACGCGCCTGCCCTTACACCACTTGAAAACGGCGTGACCGAAGAGTCGGTCGCGCCGCCTTGAACCCGTTCACCTGAACCTCATTTTCTCCGCCAAGAGCCACAACCCCCCTTCTCCATTTGACTGCCATGCTAAAGACTCTATTCTGACCCCGCATTGAGAAATCATGTGCTAACCATCTAAAGGAACTACAGTGCACGAAAAAAAATTCGACCCCAAGAAACTGGAAAAGCTGAACAACCCACAGCGGCTCCAGGACATCCCGCCAGCCTATATCTGGAACAAGCTGAACAGATACAAATCAGACGTGCTTATCGAAATAGGTGCCGGAACCGCCTTTTTCAGCGTGGCCTTTCTTCAGCACGCCAAGCCATCAAAAATGTATGCCTGCGATGTGTCCGAAGTGATGCTCAACTGGATACATGATAACATTGTTCCGGAGTTTCCCGGTATCATTCCGGTTCATAGTGAAGAAAACTCGGTTCCCCTGGGCGACGAAATTGCCGACGTTGTGTTTACAATCAATCTTCACCATGAACTGGACAATCCAGCCCTGATACTTGCGGAGGCATTCAGGACATTGAAGCCCGGCGGCAGTGTTTTCATTGTCGATTGGAAAAAGCAGAGCATGGCCGAGGGTCCGCCAACGGATATCAGATGCGCGCCCGAGCAGGTCATGGAACAACTGCTGCATGCCGGTTTCAAGAACGTGGATGTTTTCGACGAATTGCCGAAGCATTTCCTGCTGGTCGGGAAGAAGGAAGGTCAGAACGCTTAGGAGCGCGGATCAACCGGATCCCCGCTACAGGCAATTCCAGCGGCTTCCCGGCGGCCCGGACGACTCGCCTTCGGGAGGTGACAACATCCCCTCCCCGCGCTATGCGGGATCCGGCCTGAAACACGAGGCCCATCAATAACCCTCAACCCCGGAGATTGGATGTTCAGCGCATCATTGGATTTTGTCGGCACGCTCCGCAGGGGCGACGCCCGGTGATCTAGCCGGGCCGTGGCCCCTGCCCCGTCCTCAATTGATTCATCACGAGGAGGAGCATCATGGGCTACACCAACGCCACGGAAGTTTTGCCGAAGACCATTCTGGAAGCCGTGCAGAAGTATATCGATGGACAGTGTGTGTACATCCCGCGCCGGGATGACCGCCGAAGAGCCTGGGGAGAAGAGACGCAGACACGCGCGAACATAACGGCCAGAAACCGCGAGATCCATGCCCGGCACGCCCAGGGCATGGGGGTGCGGGAACTGGCGGACCAGTTCTACCTTTCCCCCAAGACCATTGCCAGAATTCTCCGCGCACGGAGCACCGGAAGGTGAACGCAGCGCCATGGGACCGTCCCATGGCGCTTTTTTGTTTCATAACCATGTGCGAGGCGGACAACGCAGGGCGCTTCGCTTACTGTCCCGCCGAACGGACGACGAAGGGCTCCCTGCGTCATGTCCACGGCCTGGGTTGTCTTCCGTCCCGTAAGCCGGAGCGGCCCTCCTTTCCAGTAACCTGAACCTTTGAAAAGACCATGACACTCCATGACCTCGGCTTCGACCCATGGTTTGCGGCCCATGCCCCTGAATCACAGCCCGATGGCTACGCGATCGCCCGCGTCTGCGCGGTCGATCGCGGCTCATATTGCCTTAGAAACGAGTCCGGCGATGTGCCGGCGGAGCTGTCCGGGAAGCTCTTCCACCAGAGCGAGCGGACGGCGGATCTGCCTTGCGTCGGGGACTGGGTCGCGGCGCAGTATTACGACCACGGCAGGGCCGCCATCATCCACCAGGTCTTTGCGCGCAAGACCTTCCTGCGGCGCAGGGCCGCGGGCGGCAGCGCCGATGAGCAGATGATCGCCGCCAACGTCGACATGGCCTTCATTGTCCAGTCCGGCCATTTCGACTTCAATCCCAACCGGCTGGAGCGGTACCTGATCATGGCCGCGGACGGCCAGGTGGAACCGATTGTCCTCTTGACCAAAACGGACATGCTGACCGCAGAGGAGCTCGAACACAGGCTTGCGATCATCGCCTCCGTGACCACGGCCCGGATCATCGCCCTGAGCAGCGTGACCGGCGCCGGACTGGGCGAAATCCGGGGCGCCCTTGCTCCGGGAAAAACCTGCTGCCTGCTCGGCTCCTCGGGGGTGGGCAAGACGACGCTCGTCAACCGCCTCGTGGGTCTGGACGCCTATGCAACCCGAACCGTCAGCGCCACGGGTGAAGGCACCCACACAACCACCCGCCGCCAGCTCATCCTGCTTGAATGCGGCGCCATGCTCATCGACACGCCCGGCATGCGGGAGCTGGGCATCCTCGGGGCAGGAGACTGCGTCGACATGGGTTTCGGGGAGATGGCCGCCCTGGCTTCGGCCTGCCGGTACGCCGACTGCACGCACCGGCACGAGCCCGGCTGCGCCGTCAGGGCCGCCATTCAGCGCGGCGATCTGCAGGAGGAGCGCTATGCCAATTACCTCAAGCTCAGGAAGGAAGCGGAATACAGTGAGATGTCGTCGCTGGACAAACGCAGGAAGGACAAGACCTTTGGCAAGCTCGTAAAGTCGGTGAAAAAAGGGATGAAGCGCTGAGGGGTGGAAAAACCAGCACCTGTCCAGGTACGCAGCGGCCCCGGATTGTCTTTGTTTCCCGCCACCCGCCATTTCGGAAAACAGCCCGGACAGACGGGAGCGACAGCCCGCTATTTCCCGGGCAGCTTCAAATGATCCAGCACCTTCTGATGGGCCTGACGCGACTTCTCCGTTTCCAGGGACGGTATCTCATCGCGATCCACGTAACTGATGGCCGCGCACGGGCACATCTCCACGCAGGCCGGGCCCATGCCCACCTGACGCCGCTGGGCGCACATGTCGCACTTGGCGACCATGACCCCGCGATCGGTCTCAAACATGGCGCTGTGCGGGCAGGCCAGGATACAGTTCTTGGTCTGGCAGCCACGGCAGAGCATGGACTGCAGAATAATCGCCCCGTCCTTGTCCCGTTTCAGGGCGCCGCGCGGACAGGCGTTGGCGCACTTGGGGTTTTCGCAGTGCTGGCAATACAGCGGCACCATGACCCCGTCCACGGTCCGGGTCATGTGGATGCGCGAGGTGTCGTTGGTGAAACGGCACACATATTCGCAGGTCTCGCAGCCGATGCACAGGCTGTAGTCGATATAAAGTGTTTTCTGCCCGCTCATGTCAGCTCCTGAATCCCGCTTCGTTGGTCACAAGATCATTGTAGTCGTAGGCGTCGAGCCTGTCCTGGGCCTTCAAATCCAGCCAGTTGGCCAGGGAACGGGCCGCGCGCAGGCCGCTGTAGACCGCCTTGCCGATCTTGCTCGGGCCGCTCAAGGCGTCGCCGGCCACGAACACGTTCTCGATGGCGGTCATGTGCAGCCAGCGCACCTCGCCCTTACGCACGTTCTCAAGGCCCAGTTCCTTGGCGAACGGCGGCGTGGCCGTCTCGCCGATGGCCGTGACCACGAGCTCCACGGGCAGGACCGAGACCTCCGTCCCGTTCTGGCCGGGACGGGAGATCTCCAGGCCCTCGACCTTGCCTCCACCCAAAATCCGAAGCGGCGTGGTGCGATCCAGCCACTCCACGCCCATCTGCCGCAACTGCTCGATCTCGAAGGCCCCGCACGGCGCTTCGCGGCTGGTACGCCGATAGATGAGGTAGACCTTGGCCGCGCCGAGATGAATGGCGCTGTGGGCCACATCCACGGCCGAATGCCCGGCTCCGATGACGGCCACGGTCTTGCCCGCGACGTCGGGCAGCTTCACGTTGGGCGCGCTGTATTTGACGGCGCGGATGGGGAAAAGAAATTCAAGACCCGAGAAAACACCGGGCAGGGTCTCGCCGGGGATGCCGAGCTTGCGCGAACGCCAGGAGCCCGTGCAGATCATGATGGCATCGTGCTTCTTGACCATGTCCCCGAAGCCCAGGATCTCGCGGCAGAAATGGTCCCCCTCCTCGTCATGCAGGGGTCCGCTGCAGCAGATCTTGGTGTGGGTGTGGAAGATGACGCCCGCCTTTCTTTCGAGGTGGCGCGCGCCGAGGTCGATGCGTTCCTTGGGGATGCGGTATCCGGGGATGCCGAAGAGCATGAGCCCGCCCGGCTTGGGCAGCTTGTCATAGACTTCGACCTGATAGCCCAGGCAGGACAAGTAGCCCGTGGCGGCCAGCCCCGAGGGGCCTGCGCCGATAATGCCGACGCTGCGGCCATTGGGCGCGGCCAGCTCGGAGCACAGAAAATTGAAATTGATCGGGTCCATGAGCCCTCCCCTTGAGGTCAATGACTTTGAAAATACGATCTCTTCCGGCCGTGACTCTTTGTCAAGAAAGAGTAATCATTCACAAAGTCGAACACAAAGCAGCTGGAAAAAGTTCCATTTTTTGATCTGCGTCAAAGCCTGCGACCTCCCTTCCCCGTAGACACCTTCTCAACACAACAACACCACCCCAACCACGGAGGCTACTCCTCATGTTTTGTAATCAGTGTGAACAGACCGCCAAAGGAACCGGATGCACCAAGGTCGGCGTTTGCGGCAAGCAGCCCGAAGTCGCCGCCCTCCAGGATCTTCTCATTTATGTTCTGCAGGGACTGTCCCAGATCACCGTGCAGGCTCGCGCCAAGGGCATCTCCGACCCCGCCGTGAACCGCTTCATCAATGAAGGCGTCTTCTCGACCCTGACCAACGTGGATTTCGACCCGGCCCGTTTTCAGGTCCTGATCAATCAGACAGTGGCTCACCGCGAAGCCCTCAAAGCCACGGCGGGCGTGAGCGTTGACAGCCCCGCCGCCACCTTCGCGCCGGCCGCGACCCTGGAAGGCCTGGTCGCCCAGGGCGAACAGCACGGCATCGCCGAAGCTCTGGAAGCCCACGAAGACCTGCGCTCCCTGAAGCAGATTCTCATTTACGGCCTGAAGGGCGTGGCCGCCTATGCCGATCACGCCGCCATCCTCGGCCAGGAAGACGAGAGCGTGTACGAATTCGTGCAGCGCGCATTGGTGGCCAGCCTCGAAAAGCTGGGCGTCGACGAACTGGTCGGCCTGTGCCTGGAATGCGGCACCGCCAACCTCAAGGCCATGGAGATCCTGGATGCGGCCAACACCGGCACCTACGGCCACCCGGTCCCGACGGAAGTTCCGCTCGGACCCAAACAGGGCAAGGCCATCCTGGTTTCCGGTCATGATTTGAAAGACCTGGGGCTGCTCCTGGAGCAGACCGCCGGCAAGGGCATCAGCATCTACACCCACGGCGAGATGCTGCCCTGCCACGGCTACCCGGAACTCAAGAAACACGCGCACTTCCACGGTCATTACGGCACCGCCTGGCAGAACCAGCAGAAGGAATTCGCCGAATTCCCCGGCGCCATCCTCATGACCACCAACTGCATCCAGAAGCCCGTGGAATCCTACCATGGCAACATCTACACCACCGGTCTGGTCGGCTGGCCCGGCGTGACCCATGTGGGCAAGGATTTTTCAGAGGTCATCGAAAAGGCCCTGGCCATGCCGGGATTTGCGTCCGACGAAGACAAGGGCTCTGTCCTGACCGGCTTCGCCCGCAACGCGGTGCTCGGCGTGGCCGACAAAGTCATCGCGGCCGTCAAGAGCGGCGACATCCGCCACTTCTTCCTCGTGGCCGGTTGCGACGGCGCCAAGCCGGGCCGCAACTACTACACGGAATTCGTGGAAAAGGTCCCGACCGACTGTATCGTGCTGACTCTGGCCTGCGGCAAGTTCCGCTTCTTCGACAAGAAGCTGGGCGACATCGGCGGCATCCCGCGCCTCTTGGACATTGGCCAGTGCAACGACGCCTATTCCGCCATCCAGATCGCCTCGGCCCTGGCCGGCGCCTTCGGCTGCGGCGTGAACGACCTGCCCCTGTCCATGGTTCTGTCCTGGTACGAGCAGAAGGCAGTGGCCATCCTGCTGACCCTGCTCAGCCTCGGCATCAAGGGCATCCGCCTCGGACCCACGCTGCCGGCCTTCATCACCCCCACGGTCCTGAACGTGCTGGTCGAAAACTTCGACATCAAGCCCCTGACCACTCCGGACGAAGATTTGAAAGCCATCCTCGGCTAGTTCCCCTCGTCGCTCTCGATCAACCAGGCCTTGCCCCGCGCAAGGCCTGGTTTTTTTTGGCGTTACGCCCGGGACAACGGCTCATTTTTCATGTGCCCGGTTGACACCACGGCCGGAACGTGGCCACTGGGCTGACATTGATCGTTAAAGTCAACACAACGGAAATTACGCCCATGGAATACGCCAAAAACATCCTGGCCCGTGTTCAGAACTTCGTGACCACAAAGATCGTGCATGTCCGGCCCGAACATTCACCCGTTCCGTGGATCGTCATCCGTTTGCTGCGAACCCTACTCTTCGCGGCACGGAGCTTTGAAAACCGCCAAGGTTCCCTGCACGCATCCGCCCTGACCTTCTATACCCTCCTGTCCCTGGTGCCGCTCGCGGCCATGGCTTTCGGCATAGCCAAGGGCTTCGGGCTCGAACAGCTGCTTGAGGAAGAGCTGCTGCGCAACTTTGCCGCGCAACAGGAGGTGGTCCATCAGGTCATCGCCTTCGCTCGCAACATGCTCGACAACACCAGAGGCGGGCTCATCGCCGGAATCGGCGTAGGCGTCCTGTTCTGGTCCGTGGTCAAGGTCATGGGCAGAATAGAGTCCAACTTCAACCAGATCTGGGGCGTGCACTCGCGCTCGATGCTGCGCAAACTGAGCGACTACCTGTCGATCATGATCATCGCCCCCCTGGTCCTGATCATTTCCGGAAGCGTCACGGTCTTCATCGCCTCCCAGGTCAAAGCCATTTCCTCCCACGTCGGCATGCCCGGCATACTCGACCCGGCCGTCTCCCTGGGCTTGGCTTTGGCCCCCTATCTGCTGCTTTGGATTCTGTTCACCCTGCTTTATCTGATCATGCCCAATACCAGGGTCCACTTCGGAGGCGCCCTTTTGGCCGGCATCCTGGCCGGCTCGGCGTACCAGTTCCTGCAGGTCAGCTACATCGCCTTTCAGATCAACGTGGCCAGCTACAACGCCATTTACGGCAGTTTCGCCGCCCTGCCCCTCTTCCTGATCTGGCTGCAACTGAGCTGGCACATCGTGCTTTTCGGCGCCGAGGTCGCCTATTTTTTCCCGCACTCGAAGGTCGTGGAAAGAGAGGCGGGAAATCATTCCAGGAGCATCACGCAAACGAGGCTTCTTGGCCTTGCGATTAGCCACGGCGTTGTGCAGCGCTTCTACCATGGTGAACCGGGGCTGACGGAAGAAGGCATCGCCCAAGACCTGGATATCCCTCCCCACGAAATCCGGGAGATCGTCGACATGCTGGTCCAGGCGCGCATTCTGCACCGCGTCCAATCCGAAGAAAATGAGGCTCCCCTGCTGCAACCCGCCCGGGACAACGCCCGCATCACCCTCATGGACGTGATCGATGCCCTGGACAATGTCGGCGCGGACTCAAAATTCCCCTCCGATCACTCCAAGATCGCTGCCCTGTCCTCCTGCCTTCAGTCGCTGCGGACCGCGCTGGACCGTTCTCCGAGCAACCGCCTGCTCCGGGATGTCGACCCCGCGGAATGCTCCGCCGCCGATCCCGTGAGCCCGCCTGAGAAATCATCAATTTTGTAGAACTCGCACGACATTACCGCCAGACAATACGGAATAAAGTCACAAAAAAGTAAACAACAAGTCCCGAACTCCTGATCAGCCCGCATTCCGCTTCGACCTGTCCCATTTTTTCCCGCGCAGCTTGAAATTGTGTCAACCTGCGTACCGCCCGGCATTCCTTCATGTTTTATTTCCCCAAGCCGCCGCCTGTCAGTCAGTGTCGCCCAAAATACCGGTTACGGCATCCTTGTTGCTTTTTACACACTCATGAGCACCTCCTCCTGTTCCACCGAATTGCGCGTCCTGCTGGCCATCAGCAAAGTCATCGATCAGGCCCTGGACCTGGAAAGCGCCCTTGAATCCATCCTCAAGATCCTGTCCGACACCATGAGCATGCGCCGGGCCACGGTCACCCTGTATGACCCCCAATCCGGCCGTCTGGCCATCTCCACGTCCTACGGCCTCTCGGATCAGGAAAAGCAGCGCGGCGTGTACCGCATGGACGAAGGCATCACCGGGACCATTTTTCGCACGGCCAAACCCTATGTGGTGCCGGACATTTCCCTGGAGCCGCTCTTTCTGGACAAAACCGGGACCAGGCGCATCAGCCAGGACCGCATCTCCTTCGTGGGCGTGCCCATCCTCCTGCACGGCAGCCCCATCGGGGTCATGAACGTGGACCGGGTCTTCACGGGCCAGGAGCAGCTTGACGCCGACACGGAATTTTTGACCGTCGTGGCCACCCTCATTTCGCAATTCCTCAGTCTGAACGAAAAAGTAAAAAAAAGGGAGGCGGCCCTCAAACAGGAAAACACCTCCCTCAAGTACCAGATCGCCAAGGAGAACCACGGACCTTACATCGTGGGCAAGAGCCAGGCCATGTTGGAGGTGGAGCAATACGTGGCCAAGGTCGCCATCACCAAGGCCACGGTGCTGCTGCTGGGCGAATCGGGCACGGGCAAGACCCTCATCGGCCGGATCATCCATGAACTCTCGGACCGCAAGACCCACCCCTTCATCAAGGTCAACTGCGCCGCCATCCCCGAGAACCTGCTTGAGGCCGAACTCTTCGGATACGAAAAAGGGTCTTTCACCGGGGCCAACAGCGCCAAGCCCGGACGGTTCGAGGATGCGCATCTGGGCACCATTTTTCTGGACGAAATCGGCGAACTGCCTCTGACCCTGCAATCCAAACTCTTGCGCGTGCTGCAGGAGCGCGAATTCGAGCGCATCGGCAGCAACAAGACGCGCAAGGTCGACGTGCGCATCATCAGCGCCACCAACCGGGATCTGGATGTCCTCGTCGGCCAGGGGCTTTTTCGGGAAGATCTGTACTACCGACTGAACGTCTTTCCGGTACATGTCCCGGCGGTGCGCGAGCGCAAGGAAGACATCCCGCGCCTCTTGAACCATTTTCAAAAGGAGATGGAACGCGAATACGGCCGTAGCCTGACCCTGACCGCCGAAGCCCTGAACCTGGTCCTGGCCTACGATTGGCCCGGCAACGTGCGCGAACTGGAAAACCTGGTGGAGCGACTGGTCATCCTGACCGAGGACAAGCCCGTTGCCGCCGACTTCATTCGCGGCTTCCTGACGCAGGAAATCCATCGTCCGCAAAGCGCTCGCCCGATTCAGGAACAGCTCCCAAGCCCCGATCAATGCCAACCGCTCAAGGAAACTGAGCGCAAGGAAGTCCTGGCCGCCCTGAAGCGCAACGCCTGGATCCAGTACAAGGCGGCCCGGGAGCTCAACCTCACTCCGCGTCAGATGGGCTACCGCGTCCGGAAATTCAATCTTGAGGAGCTCATCGCCAAAGGGCGTGTTGAACACCGCAGACTCCAATCCTGACCCCAAGGCCCGGTCGAAGCCGTTCCCTCCTACGGATTTGACCGGGCCGTCCTTCTTCCCTTCCCCCTCTTTTCCGTGATATGGGCATAGCGCTGTTTCCAATGCCTGCATCATGCCACACAAGCCAAGCTGGGCAATGATTCGGCAGACAATTCTTTGCTCTTGACGAGCGTCTTTGAAAAGCACAAGTGGAAATACCGAAAATTGCCGCCCCCTATCGGGGCGGAGTTCCATAGCAGGGAGTGCATACATGTCTACACGTAGCGGATTGTGCGGTCTTGTGGCCGGACTTTTCCTTTTTCTTTATGCCGGGCAGATCCAGGCCCAAACCGCCGAATTCGGCCTGCAGAATGTCGAGACCCTGGCCCGCGAGCTCGCGGCCAAGCCTTTCGAGGACTCGGGCATGGTTCCCCCGTTCCTCAAGTCCATCTCCTACGATGACTGGCGGGACATCCGCTTTGTCCCGGAAAAAAGCATCTGGCGCGAGGACAAGCTGCCTTTTGAACTGCAATTTTTCCATCCCGGCCTGTTCTATGACCGCACGGTAGCCATCAATCTGGTGGAAAAGAATGTTCCCACTCGGCTGACCTTTGATACCGCGGCCTTCAATTACGGACGGAACGGCTTTGCGAACCAGATCCCGACGGACATGGGGTATGCAGGATTTCGGATTCATTCCGCCATCAACAAGAAAAGCTATCTGGACGAGTTCCTCGTCTTCCTCGGCGCCAGCTACTTCCGGGCGGTGGGCAAGGGACAGCACTACGGCCTTTCGGCTCGCGGTCTGGCCATCGACACCGCGCAGCCATCGGGCGAGGAATTTCCCTTTTTCAAGGAATTCTGGATCGTCAAGCCAGGCAAAAAAGACAAAAGCATCGTCATCTACGCCCTGCTCGACTCGCGACGGGTCACGGGAGCTTTTCGGTTTGAGGCCACCCCCGGGGCAGAAACCGTGCTCGACGTCGAGTCCAAGGTTTTCCTGCGGGAACCGGTGGCCGTGCTTGGCATCGCCCCCCTGACCAGCATGTTCATCTTCGGGGAAAATTCCAACCCCCGCCAGAGCGACGATTTCCGCCCCGAGGTCCATGACTCCGACGGACTCATGGCCCAACTCGAAAACAACGAATGGCTCTGGCGCCCGCTGCAAAACCCCAAGTCCCTGTCCGTCAACGTCTTCAATGCGCCCAACATCAGGGGTATGGGCCTCGTGCAGCGCGACACGGACTACACAAACTACCTTGACCTCGAAGCCCGCTACGAGGCCAGGCCCAGCGCCTGGATCGAGCCCAAGGGCGACTGGGGTCATGGAGGCCTGCACCTCGTACAGATT
>CAXNFJ010000019.1:0-12852 GCA_964201165.1 Desulfomicrobium sp. | reverse complement strand
ATTTCAATCCAAACGGACCTGTCGTCCAGGGGAGATGTGGCCCTGATCACACTGTGGTTCCCCAGTTCCCGGACAAGACGCTCATGCAACGCAACGTCGCTGGCGTCAACGATGGCCACGATCTGAGACGCGCGTCGCATGTCGGTGCGGCCTGTTTCTTCCCGGCAATAGGGCGCGTACAAGGCTATGCGCCGCTCAAAATCCGCGATCATCGCTTTGCCTCTATGGTAGGCGAAGCGGTGGTTGTCCGGAAAATCCTCATGCACCATGAAATTTATGTCCAGACTGCGCAACAGAGCACAAACATTCCGAGTTTCCTGCCCCGACAAGGAGGAGGAACGTAAGATCGACCGCGATTTCCAGTGCACAACCTGATTTCCGGTCGAAAGGATCAGATAATCGACCGGAAAATCATCCGGCAGGCAGGCCTTCGCGGAATGAAGGGAGCGGCCCGTGGCGATGACCCGCAGGATTCCGCGTTCCGCCAAGCCATGCAAAGCATCCAGGTCAATGGCGGACATCCTGCCGTTCCGCAGCAACGTACCGTCCAGATCGCTGATGAATATTCCACGATATGTTTGAACGGTCATATCAGTTCGAAGCTGCTCATGGACACGGGCGCATTGAGACTCGGGAGGACCCGTTCCAAAAAAACCCCTTCGCGTTCCGGAAAATTGTGTCCAAAGGTGGCCCGGATGGCCATGGAAACAAACTGCACTGCCCGGTCCAGGGACAGGGGCAGGGAATCTCCCTGCAACAGGGAACCGGTTATCACACTGGCGAAAATATCGCCAGTCCCTGGATAACACGCCGGAATATATGGGCAGGCAACCTTCCAGAAGCGGTCCGCATCTTTGTCGAAGGCAATGACCGAGGTTCCGCGGCCAAGATCTTCAGGCACGCTGGTGACGATCACGCAGCGCGGGCCCATATTCGCAAGGGCGCGAGCCCAGTCCTTGATGTCTTCTTTGCTGGAGAATCCGGACAGGGCGGATTTGCCCAAGAGCAATCCCGCCTCGGTGATGTTGGGCGTGATCACGTCGGCCGAGGCGATCAGGCCGCGCATGCCCTCGACCATGCAGTCATCCATGGTGTCGTATATCTTTCCGTCGTCGCCAAGGACGGGGTCGATGACCACCAAAGTGTTGTCCGTGCGGAACGCCGTGATGAAATCACGGACAATGCCGATCTGCTCGGCAGAGCCCAGGAAGCCGGAATAAATTCCGGCAAAAGACAGGGAAAGCCGCTGCCAGTGCTGGATGATCAGCCGCATGTCCGAGGTCAGGTCGCGGAAGTGAAAATCGGAAAAACCACCCGTGTGAGTGGACAGAATGGCCGTGGGCAGGCTGCAAACCTGTATGCCCATAGCCGAAAGAATAGGAATCACTGCCGAAAGTGACCCCCCCCCAAATCCGGAAAGATCATGAATCGCAGCTACGCGTTGGATCACGGAATGCAATGCCTAAGCTCCATGACACGGCATTCAACCTGTCCGCAAGAAACCGATTGAAACCGTCGTTGAAGGTGTGCCGCGAGCAATTGCGTTGAAACGGCTTCCTGTCAACGAGTTTTAACCGTTGAGGTAGTCCAGCAGGCCTTTGCCGGCTTTGAAAAAAGGCATTTTCTTCGGTTTGACTTGGACCGATTCTCCGGTCTTGGGATTGCGGCCGACATACCCTTCGTACTGCTTGATCTTAAAACTGCCGAACCCCCTGATTTCAATCCGGTCTCCGCGGAGCAAGGCATCCCGCATGGAGTCGAAGAAGCTGTCGACGATGGTGGATGCTTCATCGTTGGAAATTTTGATTTTGTCTGCAAGAAACTGAATAAGTTCGCTTTTGTTCATCGTCTGCTCCAGATTGCGATTCGTGAAAATTCGTGATCCTGGGGTTGTTCCATGGTCGCCGGGACGTCTCATTCCTGCGCGCAATGCCGTGGCCTGGGTTTTAGCGCCAAGGCGACAGCAAAGTTTTTCATGAAAATTGAGAACCTGATAATAAAAATCAAGGACTATGGGAAGTTATTCTCGACATGTTCCGAAAAAAACTTTCACGGTCAATTTTCATATTCATGTCCTGGCCCGAGGCTTCCAGATCTAAGAAAAAGAGCCAACGGGCCATAAATTTCTTCTTGTGTTTGATATTACAGCCTAATCTTAAAAAAGACAATTATCTTCTTAAAATACGCGTCATAAATATTGCGTCGAACAAAAGCGAGCCGAACCGGCCGGGCCCATCGGTCTGGTGGGCCAGTTCAGGGTCTGCTGTCTGCGGGCCATCCCGATACGCTTATTTTCTTTTTCGGGCGGTGGGTTTCTGGCCCGTCCTGGGGCGGTGTGAAGGCATGGGGCATTTCACCGCGCACGGTTTGGAACGGGAATGTGCGGCGTCAGCCGGGCGTTTGAAGATTTTTTCCTCGGGCGGGAGAAGAATGCGATGCTGGCGCAGCCGGGCTTCGTCCGTGCGGGCCACGTAGATGGGTTTTCCGTCGGGGGTGATGCCCGCATGGTACATGGCCGTGGCCACGGCTCCGGGGATGGGAATGAAACATTGGACCTGTTTGGGCTTCCAGCCGCGACTGCCCAGCCAACGGGCCAAGGCGTGCATGTCTTCATCCGTCGTGCCCGGGAAGGCGCTCATCAGGTAGGGTATGACGTATTGTTCCTTGTTCGCCCGCTTCGATTCACGGTCAAAAACGGTCAGAAATTCTTCGAAGACGCGGTTGCCGGGTTTGCGCATCAGGCGCAGGACGTGGTCGCAGACATGCTCGGGGGCGATCTTCAGCTGTCCGCCCACAAATTCCCGCAGATAGCCGCTCAGAGCGTTCATGTCCTGCAGCGCCAAGTCGAAGCGCACTCCGCTGGCCACGCGCACTCCGCGCACTCCGGGCATGCGGCGTAGATAACGCAGCAGATCCAGATGGGCTTTTTGGTCCATGCGAAAATGGGTGCAGACTGTCGGAGTCATGCAGCTGGGGCGTTTGCAGGTTTTTTCATCCTTGGTGCAGGAAGCTCCCCACATGTTTGCGCTGGGACCGCCCACATCGGAGATGTGGCCCTTGAAGTCGCGGCTAGCAGTCATGCGCCGGACCTCGTCCACCAGGGATTCGCGGCTGCGGGAGGCGATGCGCCGGCCCTGGTGCAGAGCCAGGGTGCAAAAGGAGCATCCCCCGCCGCAACCCCGGTGGCTGGTCACGGAATCGCGGATCATCTCCTCGGCCGGGATGGGCAGGGTGTACGCGGGGTGGGCCTTGCGGGCAAAGGGCAGGGCATAGACCTTGTCCATTTCCGCCGTGGACAGAGGCACGGCGGGCGGGGCCACAAGGACCGTCCGGTTGTCGACGCGCTCTGCGGCCCAGTCCGTGCCGCCGTGCACCTGCTCCTCAAGCAGCAGGGTGGCGCGCATAAGTTCCTTGGGATCGGCGAGCATTTCCTCGTGGCTAGGGAGCTGAAGCCGGGCGGAGAAATCTTCGCTCACAGTGACGGTTCCGGGGATGCCCTGGATGTCCCGGCCCGCCGCGAGGCGCGCGGCAATGTCGATCACGGCCCGCTCACCCATGCCGTAGACGACGGCGTCCGCCTTGGCGTCCAGGAGGATGGGCTTGCGCAGGGCGTCAATCCAGAAATCATAGTGTGTGGTGCGGCGCAGGGAGGCTTCGATTCCCCCCAGGATCACGGTCAGTCCGGGAAAGGCCCGGCGCAGCAGATTGGTGTAGACGATGCACGCCCTGTTGGGCCGGGCGCCGGCCCTGCCACCCGGGGTGTAGGCGTCTTCGGATCTTTTTTTGCGAAAGGCCGTGTAGTGGGCCAGCATGGAGTCGATGGCTCCGGCCGAGACCCCGGCGAAAAGGCGGGGCCGGCCCATGACGGTCAGGTCTTCGGGGTCTGTCCAGCGTGGCTGGGTGATGATCCCGGTGCGAAAACCGTGGGCGACCAGCACCCGGCCCAAGAGGGCCATGGCAAAGGAGGGGTGGTCCACGTAGGCGTCGCCGCTGACCAGGAGCACGTCCAGTTCGTCCCAACCCAGGCGTTCCATTTCGGCGCGGGTCATGGGCAAAAAAGAGGGCTGGGGAAGGGAGTTGCAGGAGAAAAGGCTCATGGTTCGAGCCTATAGGCTCCCTCGGCCCTGCGGGCAAGGACAAAAAAAAGGCGGCCCGGAGGCCGCCTGGCAAGGGGAAGATTGCCGCATGGTTGGATCAGAGGGGCGAAGATTGAGGTTAGGCGTCCGGAGCGGCGGGAGCGGCGGCCGGATTGGCGTTCATGCCCCGGCCCATGCCCCGCGAGCCGAAATCGCCATTGCCGCGACCGTGGCCGCCCTTGCCCTGACGTCCGTCGTGGCGACCAAAGCCCATGGGCAGATCAATGCCCACTTCCTTGCTCACCCTGGCCTGCAGGGCGTCGCGCTTGGTCTGCATCTGGGCGCGCAGTTCGCTCATTTCTCGAACCAGGGCTTTGATTTCCTCGGGCTTGGTGTTGGAGTTTGCGGACAGGGCCTCCAGCAGGGTGCGTTTTTCCCACATGCTGTCGTGCAGCGGGGCTGTGTCCTTGCGGTGTTCGGCCAGGATGCTTTTCAGGAGATCCTGTTTTTCCTGAGGCAACTGTTGGACGGCCTGATTCCGGTCCCAGCCCGGGCAGTCCCCGTTTGCCCCCATGCCACGCATAGGACCGGCGAAGGTCAGGGTGCTGAAGACGATGATGCCGACGATGGCCAGGGTGCCGATGGCTGCTGTTCTTTTCATGATATCCTCCAAGGTTGTTGGTGACGGTTGTAGCTGGAGCATATCACGAGTCGTGCCAATGCGTGAATTTTAGTTCAACACAATGTTTTCATGAGATTTTTTCTTATGAGCGAAGTTTTTGTGAAGACCCGGCGCAGGCCGGGCGGATAGAATCTGAGCAGATTCGTGGGCCCCCTGGTCAAAAACTGACCAGGGGTGGACACTTTAGGCGGACTGCAACTTGGGATTGTTCTTGTGCCGGTCCTTGTCGCGCAGGGTTTTCTTTTCCAGGTTGCGTCGCATGGCCTGGGTCAGGTCCACGCCGGTCTGGTTGGCGATGCAGGTCAGCACAAACAGCACGTCGGCCAGTTCGTCGCCCAGATCGTTCTTCTCGCTCTCTTTGAAGCTTTGATCGCCATAGCGGCGAGTCATGATCCGGGCCACTTCACCCACTTCTTCCATGAGAATGCCAAGGTTTGTCAGTTCGGAGAAATAACGAACCCCGAAGGTCCGCACCCAGCTATCAATATCTTCCTGTAGTTCGTGCATGGTCATGAGGCGCTCCTTTTTGCCCTTGCCTACGAAATCCATGTTCCGGTGGCAATGCGCCGCCGCATGCACTCAGTGCGGATTGACGCGGACAGGCAGGATATTTGCTAGAACCGTTCTTCGTTGATACTTTTATTTTTACGGACAAACCGCGCAGAGTGACAAGCGCCAATCAGGCGTTGCGCCAAGGAACACGAGTGTAATGAAGAACCAACCAAAAATTTCCGGCCTGTGGCGGCGACGCGGCCTGGTGCTCCTCATCCCGGTGGTGCTGGCGGCCGTAGTCCTGATCTGGCTTGCCGCGCAGGGACGGGAGCGGGAGCAGCGCGTCATTGCCCGGATCATGACCGCCCAGGGCGAGACCCTGATCCGGGCGGTCGAGGCTGCCCGCCGCATGGGTCTGCGCGGACAGGAAGGGCGGCAGTTCCGCTTGCGGACCCTCATGGACGAGATGATCCGGCAAGGTGATCTGCGCTTTTTGGGGCTGATCGATGCCGAGGGCGGATTTGAGGCGCTGAGCGAGGCCGAACCCGGCAGCAGCGTCGGGGCCGGGGTGCTCGCGGCTCTGCCCGCGTCATCCGAGGCCGCCTGGAAAATCATCACTACGGACACGGAGCCGGTCTTTGTGGTCTATCGTTTTTCCCGTCCTCCCCGGCGTTCCATGCGTGGAGGCATGCATGACTCCATGGCGCATTTTTCTGAGGACAATCTGTCCGAAGGCCGCGCACTGATCGCCGTGGGGCTGGACGCCTCCCTCTACCTGCGTGCCGTGCGCAAGGATTTTCTGACTCTGGCCATGGCCTGCGGCCTGGGTCTGACTCTGACCTTCGCAGGCGCGGTCTCGCTTTTTTGGCGGCGCAAGGTGGCCGGCCTGGAAGAGGAGGTGGCCCGGCAGGAGCGCCTGGCCGCTCTGGGCACCCTGGCAGCGGGGGTGGCCCACGAGATCCGCAACCCCTTGAGTTCCATCAAGGGGTTCGCCACCTATTTCGGCGCCAAATTCGAGCCAGGCTCACAGGATCGGGAACTGGCCGATGTCATGATCGGCGAGGTTGATCGCCTGAACCGGGTCGTGTCCGAGCTCCTGGAATTGACCCACCCCTCGGAGTTGCGACTGACGCCCACGGTGCCGGCCGATCTCGTCCGTCATGCCTTGAAGCTGGTGGAAGGGGATTGCCAGGTCAAGGGCATTGCCGTGCAGGTCCGCTTCGCGGAGCTCGAGCCGGTGCTTCTTGATGCGGACCGCATGCTGCAAGCCCTCCTCAATCTGCTGCTGAACGCCATCCAGGCCATGCCCGAAGGGGGAACCTTGAGCATTTCCGCCCAGGCTGTCCGGGACCGTTTGGAGCTGCGTGTGGCCGACACGGGCTGCGGAATTCGGCCCGAGGATCTGGACAGGATTTTCGATCCGTACTTCACGACCAAAAATCAGGGCACGGGCCTGGGGCTGGCCACGGTGCGCACGATAGCCCAGGCCCACAATGGCCGGGTGCGGATCGCGTCCGAACCGGGACGTGGAACGGAAGTGACCCTGGACGTTCCCCGCAAAGGAGAAGGCCGATGACGGCGCGCATATTGGTGGTCGATGATGACAGAGCCCATCTGACCATGCTCGTGGCCATGCTCGGAAGTTGGGGGCACGAGGTGGATACGGCTGACGATGGTGCCATGGCCGTGGTCAAGGTGCGCCAGAGAGCTTATGACGTGGTCCTGACCGACGTGCGCATGGCCGAGGTGGACGGAATCGAGGCCTTGCGCCAAATCAAGCACTACAATCCCTATCTGCCCGTGTTGATCATGACCGCCTATTCCTCCGTGGACACCGCCGTGGAAGCGTTGAAGGCCGGAGCCTTCGACTATCTGCACAAGCCCCTTGATTTTGACGAATTGCGCCGGGGCCTGAACCGGGCCCTGGAACAGGGTGGGCTGCGCCGGGAAAAGAAGTTGACCGAGGCCGGAGAGGCCGCACCTGCGGACATGATCGGCGCTTCGGCCCCGATGCGCGAACTTTCCGCCATGATTCGGGCCGTGGCCCCGTCCGAGGCCTCGGTGCTTATCCTGGGCGAGTCCGGCACGGGCAAGGAGCTGGTGGCCAGCGCCCTGCACCAGGGCAGTCCGCGCCATGCCCGGCGTCTGGTTACGGTCAACTGTGCGGCCCTGGCTGAAAATCTGCTCGAGAGCGAGTTGTTCGGACACGAGAAGGGTGCCTACACCGGTGCCGAGCGTCAGCGGGACGGGCGGTTCGTGCAGGCCGACGGCGGGACCCTTTTTCTGGACGAGATCGGCGAAATGGCCGTCTCTCTGCAAGCCAAGCTGCTCCGTGCCCTGCAACAGGGGGAAGTACAGCGCCTGGGCAGCGACAAATCCATCCGTGTCGATGTGCGGGTCATCGCCGCCACGAACCGCGATCTGGAGGCCGAGGTGCGGGCCGGGGCTTTTCGTGAGGATCTGTATTACCGGATCAATGTCATTGCCTTGCGAGTTCCGGCCTTGCGGGAGCGGGCCGAGGATATCCCGCTGTTGGCCCGGCATTTCCTGGCCCGGTTCGCAGCCCGCAACCGCAAGACTTTTCGCGGGTTTTCACCTCGGGCCATGGATCTGATGCTCCATTACGATTGGCCGGGAAATGTGCGTGAGCTTGAAAACGCCGTGGAACGGGCGGTCATTCTGGGTCCGGGGGAGCTCGTCACGGAGGCGGATTTGCCCGCGAGCCTGCACGGGGGGCAGGGCGCAATGCGGGAGGGCCTCGTGGCCGGCGGGCAGCACTCCCTGGAGGATGTGGAACGGGAGGCCATCGTGCGCACCCTGCAGCAGACCGGCAACAACAAAAGCGAGGCCGCCCGTGTCCTGGGGGTGACCAGGGTCACCCTGCGCAGCAAGATGAAGAAGTTCGGGCTGGATCAGTAGGGGCGGTCAGTAACGGTCGGGCGCATAGCGTCGGGCGGTTTGGCCGGTGGCCAGCTCCAGTTCCAGCTGCTGAACCAGAAGCCCTGCTTTTCCGTAGGGCTGGTGGGCCAGACAGGACCCGTCCGGGCCGACCACGCTGGTGGCCGAATCCTGATAGGTCAGGGCGTAGTTCACGCTTGCGAAATAGATGCTGTTTTCAACGCTTCGGCACACCATGGCCTTTTCATAATACGGCCCGTCGGGGTCCGCCCATCCCCGGGGAATCTGTCCGGCCACATTGCTGCCCGTGCACTGTGGATGAAAGACGATCTGCGCACCTCTGCACGCGGCCCAGCGCACGGTCTCCGGGTATCTCCATCCTTCGTGGCAGATGACCACGCCGAACTTGACCCCGTTTATCTCAAAAATCTGCCGTCCCCGTCCCGGGATGTAAAGGCCTTCTTCCTCGGGATGCAGTTGCGTCTTGCATTGTCGGCCGAGGATGGATCCTTCGGGTGAGATGACCTGGACCAGATTATACCGTCCCTGTTCCGCAGGCCATTCCATGGGCAAAATGACTCCCAATCCATGCAGGGACGCTTCCTTGCAGATGAGGGTGAGGGCTTCGCGCAGCTCGGCTTGTTCACACAGGGGAATGGAAAAATTCTGTCCGCGCATGCCGGGAAGATAGGCTTCAGGGAAGCAGAGTAGATGCACCTCGAAAGCGGCCGCCTGGGCAATGAAGTCAATAATATTCCGAACCGCGTGATCAAGGGAGGTGGGTACGGGGGCGGTGGCAAGTCCTATGCGCATGAATAATCCTTGGAGGTGAGAAGGGGACTTTGTTGGATATCCGTATAGTTCGGTATGGTTATAACTTCAAGGAGAAAAGGATGGGCCGGCTGGGGCCAAAGAAGGGGGCGCGAAGAAGAGGGCCCTGATTTTGTCCACCAGGATACGCATGTCCGTGAGCGGTTTGAAGAGAATGTCCGCCGAGCACAGTCCGATGCCGAGCAGGCTTTCGGGCAGATTGTATTCCACCGAGCCGGTGAAGATGATGAACTTGAGCCGGGAATTGAATCGGTGCGCGCGCAGTATGAATTCGTTCCCGTTCATGTCGGGCAGGCGCATGTCCACAATGCACACATCCGGGTGACCGAGATTTAGCTGGTCCAATCCATCCTCGGCGGTGGAAGCCGCGAATACCGGATACCCATGGTCTTCCAGAAAGTCGGCGAGAGAAGACCGCAAGAAAGCTTCATCCTCAATGATCAATATGACAGGCAAGGCAGACATGAAAACTCCGGCATTTGGAATGCGTGTCTGACGTTTTTTGTAGGCCACGGGTGTCACTACATATAAACATGCCTGTTTGTCACGGCGTCTCTGGCCCCCTTGCAGCAGTCGAGAAAAGTTGAAGGTACTCTGCGCCACATCCCCTGACGGGTCCCATGAAAAAATTGTTCAGTTTGTTGGAGGCCACCTCGGCAGCGTATCCGTAGCCGTGGCCGTGGTCGGTCAGGGCGAAGCATACGTCGAGTAAGGCTATCTTGCTGTATTTTCATACTCTTCTTCGGCCAATAAACATTGAGGATACTCCGCCAGGATATGCAAAGATGGTGATGCTCACGGCAAGCGGCATGCAGAGACAGACAAACGGTTTGAAAAAGACTGCGGATGGCTCCCCACCGTACAAGGCCTCGTTTGTTCCATTTGTCGAGAAAGTGATGCGGACTTCGTACATTTGATACAGATAGGTCTCACCGGAGTGATTCGGCGATTTAATTCATCTCAACCATGGAGGGGACCATGCCAACCGTATCGATCAACAGTCTGGATCAAGCACGATTTCAGGATCTCATAAAAAGGAAAAGAAGAATTTCCGTGATCCTAACCGCACTTATGTTAACAATTTATTTCGGCTTCATCCTGGTTTTGGCTTTCCGAAAGGATTTGCTTGCGGTCAGGGTGGGTGAGCATCTGACCCTTGGGGTGCCAGTGGGACTTGCGGTCATCCTTTCGGCCTGCGTGCTGACTGGGGTGTACGTTTCATGGGCTAACAGCGCGTATGACGATGCGGTGACAGGCATTGTCGGCAACATGAAGGAGAAATAAAATGAATGAGTTCACGTCCACCATTGGGCAACCCAATGCCGTGTCCATCGGCTTTTTTGTGTTGTTCGTGCTGTTTACGTTGGTCATTACCTATTTCGCGGCCAAGCGCAGCAAAACGGCCTCGCAATTTTACGCCGCCGGGCGTTCGGTCACGGGACTGCAGAACGGGATAGCCTTGGCCGGCGACTACATGAGCGCGGCATCTTTTCTGGGCATTGCGGGCCTCGTGTCTCTCAAGGGCTATGATGGCCTCATTTATTCCATAGGCTTTCTGGTGGGCTGGCCCATCATCATGTTCCTGATCGCCGAACCGTTGCGCAACCTCGGCAAGTACACCTTCGCCGATGTGGTCGCCTACCGCCTCAAGCAAAAGCCGATCCGGATAGCGGCGTCCTGCGGTTCGCTCATGACCGTTGTTTTTTATCTCATCGCGCAGATGGTGGGGTCCGGTTCCCTGGTCAAGCTCATGTTCGGGCTGCCGTATGAAGTGGCAGTCGTTGTCGTGGGTGCGATCATGATCGCTTATGTGCTTTTCGGCGGCATGCTGGCCACGACCTGGGTGCAGATCATCAAGGCCATCCTGCTTTTGGGCGGAGCTTCCATCGTGGTGTTCATGGTACTGGCCCGTTTTGATTACAATCCGGTCAACCTGTTCGACGCAGCCGTGCTCAAGTACGGCGCGAAGGTCCTGGAACCGGGCGGGCTGGTCTCAAATCCGTGGGACGCGTTGTCGCTGGGCATCGCGCTCATGTTCGGCACCGCCGGCTTGCCGCACATCCTGATGCGTTTTTACACGGTGCCGGACGCCAAGGCGGCGCGCAAATCAGTGCTCTACGCCACCGGCCTCATCTCCTATTTCTACATCCTGACGTTCATCATCGGCTTTGGAGCCATGGTTCTGGTCGGGCAGGACGTGATCACCGGGTTTGACAAGGGTGGCAACATGGCCGCTCCGCTCCTGGCCGAAGTCACCGGCGGGATCATGTTTCTGGGCTTTATCGCGGCGGTGGCCTTTGCGACCATTCTGGCCGTGGTGGCGGGATTGACCCTGGCCGGAGCCACGACGTTCTCCCACGATCTGTATGCCAATGTGTTTCGTTCTGGCCGATCCACAGAGGAAAACGAAGTGAAGATGGCCAAGCGTGCGACCGTCGCCCTTGGAATCCTGGCCATCGGACTTGGTATCGCGTTCAAGGGACAGAACGTGGCCTTCATGGTCGGACTGGCCTTCGCCATCGCGGCCAGCGCCAATTTTCCGGCCCTGCTCCTCTCGATCATGTGGAGGCGGTTCAGCACTGTCGGCGCGACGGCGAGCATTGCCGTGGGCGCGGTTTTGGCGGTAGGTCTGATCATCATCAGCCCCACGGTGTGGGTGGATGTGCTCGGCAACGCCCAGGCCATTTTCCCCTGGAAGAATCCGGCCCTGATCTCGCTGCCCGCGGCCTTTGCGGCTGGCTGGCTGGGATCGGTGCTGGTTCCGGATGAAGGTGCCGAGGCCAGGTACGAAAGCCAGCGCGTGCGCAACTACCTTGGCGTGGGCGCGGAATAGGAACAGGAATCGTGGTGGCCGGGTCCGCCGGCCACCTGCATGCGAGGCGCCATGTCATCCGACGTGCATTTTTGCAGTGATTTTCTGCGCAAAGTCTATCCCTTCAGCACCCTTTCCGCAGACAGCCTGGAGGGTTTGCTGCAGGGCGTGCGCGTGAAGCACTTTCCTGCCCGTGAGATGATCGCCGAATCCATGGTTGGGGTGCTCGTGCGCGGGATTGTGCATTTGACGGCCCAGGGTGTCCCTTGTGAACGAATCATCGAAGGCGACACCTTCGGCTTCGAGTCCGTTGTGGATGAACGCTTGCCCCGCCTGGAAATCCGGGCCGAAGAGGACTGCTCGGTCCTGGCCATCGGGCTGGATGCGTTCCAGGAGATGCTGGTCAAGGAACATGGCGCCCATGCCTATTTCATGCGCAAATGCGAGCGGCTCGCCATGTTTCTGGACGCGGCGAAAGTCCGCGCATCCGACCTGGAAATCGATCCATTCCTGCGTCTGGCGGTGGGCAGCATTGCCTTGGGCGAGCCTGTGTTTATTCCGCCCTCCATGTTGGCGCCGGAGGCTGCGCGGATCATGCATTCACGCAAAATTTCCGCCTGCCTGGTCGGAGAAGCCGGTCGGGTGGCTGGAATTCTTACGGAGAAGGACGTGGTCTCCCAGGCTGCGCAGGGAAATCTCGACGTTGCGGTGGAGCGGATGATGACCACGGGGCTTATCACCGTCAGGGGGGAGGAGCTCGTCTTCGAGGCATTCTCGACCATGATCCGCCACGGGATCCGGCGTCTGGTGGTGGTCGATGAGAACGAAGTTCCCATTGGCCTCCTGCAGGAGCGGGACATGCTCTCGGCCCGGGGGGAGAATCCGCTGCACCTGGCGGGCGAGATAGCCTCGGCCCAGTCGCTGACAATTCTGGCCCAGTGCTTTGAACGGTTGCGGGCCATGGTGCTGCGCTGCGCGGCGGAGAGGATCAGCGCGGAAAACGTAGGCCGTCTTGTGGCCCATATCCATGATCTCATTCTTATTCGTGTCGCCAGGCTGGT
>CAXNFJ010000018.1:0-12909 GCA_964201165.1 Desulfomicrobium sp. | reverse complement strand
CAATACAGTAACAGCAAAAGACAAAGATGGATCAGGAGAATCTATCGCCGTCGCGTTGAGTCACAATTTTTCAGACGCATTGCACATCGTAAACAACACGCTCGTCAGCAATATATGTTGCGTTAGCGTCGGCGATTCATACGGACAGTGCTCCGGATTTCCATTATTAAAAAATAATACTCTTATCAGGCAGGACAATTTTCAAAAATTCAAAGCTATTGCATGTTTTTATCCTGCACGAGACGCAAAAGCTCGATTTGTCGACAATCGTTATCTCAATGGAACAATAGAAGATAGCATGTCTTTTGAAGCTGCAAATGAAGGTACAGTGGAAATTTTATTTGGAAAAGAAATTAATGATGAAATTGTTTATTTTTCCTTATATAACGACGCAAAAAATTCCAGCAGTGTGTTGTTGAAAGAAACATACAATCCGCCCATATCACTTCCCTACGCCAATCCGGCGACGGATTCATCCCAACTGTGCTCGGAATATTTGTTTTTGTGTGAAGAAAAGCCTGGCTGTACTGCGTCGGGAGGATATTGGTACGCAGACATGTGCAACGCCAATCCGGAAGAAGATCTCCCTGTCGGAAAATAACCATCGCGTCACGATTGGCGCATGGCCATACCTTCGCTCCGTGGAGACCAAGAGACATGGCATGCTATGGAATAACGCATTCACCTCTCGTATCAAATACCGCATTGAGAGGATCAAGACCGGCAGAATTCTTTCAAAGCATTGTGAAGCAAGGGAAACATGATCCGCGCCTCTTCCATCCGCTCCGCCTTGCCGGCCAACTCCAGCTTCCTGGCCATCTCCCCCAACTCGGCAAGGCCCATGTTGAAGAGCGCGCCCTTGAGCATATGGCTCGCCTCCGTCAATTCGAGGATATCATTGCGCGAAAAGGCACCTTCAAGGCGGCCGCACGTGTCCTGAACTGTTTGACAGCCAAGCTCGTACAACTCCTCCACGTCATCCATTCCAAGGCCGTAAACCTGGCACAAATGCTCCTTAACTCTCTGCTCCATGCTTTTTCTCCACGTGTTGCCCTTCTTATGACGCGCGGTCCTCTTGAGATAGGGAAAGATGCACAAATTAGAGAACCCGCACTCAAACGGCAAGCATCTCTTCCCGGGAAGGTTTCATGCGTCCTCGGAACACGGGGCGTATCGCTGTCGCGGTCTGGAAAACAGCAACGCTCCAGCCCATCGAGTTTTGGAACGGCAACGCTTCCAAGACTGAATCCGCATTCACACGACGCCCCCGTTTTCCACCATCTCGCAAAAGAAAATCAAGACTTGCGTCAGTCTGGTGGTTGACCCCGGACATAAATTCTCTTTATGAAATTTCACGGTGTGAATTATTCCATTCGCGCACCATTCAAGGAGAACCCCATGGACCCAGCATTGGCCAAACCATTCATTAAAGCCACCAAAGACGTGCTCTCCGCCATGGCGGCCCTCGAGGTAGTGGCTGGCACTCCCTATATCAAAAAAGACAAGATGGCCCGAGGTGATGTTTCCGCAGTGATCGGCATCACAGGAGACAAACACGGCACCTTTTCCATCTCCTTTGACCGCAAAACCGCCATACACATTGTCAAGCAGATGCTTGGAGACGCCATTGAGGACATCATGCAGGACGTCCAGGATGCCATGGGCGAAATCACGAACATGATTTCCGGACAAGCTCGGGTCGGTCTGGTGGATATGGGTCTCAAACTGCAAGGGTCCACCCCGTCGGTCATCATGGGCGACAACCACACTATCGCGCACATGACCTCATCCCTGGCCATCGCCATCCCTTTTACCTGCGAAGCCGGAACCTTCACCCTGGAATTCTGCTTCGATTGACCTCATGAACGCAGATGCAAACATCAACGAGCAGGTTGCACACCTGCTGCTCGGAGCCAGCACCCGCTCGTTGACCGCTCCCAAAGAATTCGACCTCATGGAGATGCCCCTTGAAGGTGTGGCCGCGTTTTGGCTGTCCGTGAAGAAAACGATGGACTCCAAAAACAAGGGCAACGACTTTCTGCTTGAAGAAGCCCGGCATACCCGCGAGCCCCATGTCCGGTTTCTGCTTGAACTGGCGGCATCGTCCTTCACCCCCCTGCGGTGCGAAGAGCTGGCCGCGGTCCGCAAAAAAAACATCCTCTCCGAACTGCACCGCAAATATGTGCTCATGGCCATTGGCCTTTTGGGCATAACTTCCAAAGAAAATCCCCAAAAAGTGATGATCCGCTTTCTGTCCAAATTTCACATCGCGCCAATCTTCGAAAAGCAGGTCTTCGAAGTTGCCCAGATCATGCTCAAAAATCTGGACAACGCCGATCTGAACAAACCGAAATTCCTGAACATCGACCACAAGCTCAAGATCGAGGCCCTGATAATAAATCTCATCTTTTACTGCATGCTGGCCAGGAGAAGCGGCGTCAATTCATTGCTGGATTATCGGGAGTACATTTCCTCCCAGTATTTCAAGGATGGCCTGACCCTCATTTGCGACGGATTCGACTACGACTTTATCAAATTCCGGCTCAACCTGGTCAAAAAAGAGATCCTGGAAGCAACGGAGATGAAAATGGACCTGTCCATGCAAATGATGTCCGCCATCAAATCCGAGGTCCCGTTCAACGACCTCTACCTTATCGCCAAAGCCTTCCTGCCATAAAAAAAAGGCCGCTCCCAAATGGAAGCGGCCCCGATCTGCATAAGCGCCGAGGGATTACTCCTTGGCTTTCTTCTTCTTTTCCGGTCCCTTCAGCTGCAGCTGCTGATTGCTCTCTTTCACCTTGGCCGGCTTGCGATATTCCTTATGCATGAACAGGCAATTCACGGGACAATGATCCACGCAAATACCGCAATACACGCAGGAATAGGGATCAACCTCCCAAGTCTTGGCATCCTTGTTCAGAGTAATGCACTGTGAAGGGCACTTCTTCTCGCACATGCCGCACATGATGCACTCTTCGATATTGATGTCCAGGTTGCCGCGAACGTTCTCGAATACTTCCCTGACTTCAAACGGATAGAGCCGCGTGTGTGTTTTGGTCAGGAAGTTCCTGATCACCGTTGCTGTCATATCAAGCATGGAAGCCTCCTTAACGTTCTGTACAGCTGATACAGGGATCAATGGACAGTGCAATGATCGGCACATCCGCCATCTCGCAACCCGGCAACATGGCCAGCAGCGGCGGGACATTGGCGAATGTGGGGGTGCGGATGCGGACACGGTCCAGATACTTGTCTCCGGTCGCCTTGACATAATACATGAGCTCGCCGCGAGGCTGCTCGGAACGGCAGACGATTTCACCCACGGGCTTGCCTTTGACCTTGGTGGCGATTTCGCCGTCCGGGATCTTGGCTATGAGCTGCCGGACGATGTCGATGGACTGGTACAGCTCGCGGAAACGGACCATGGTCCGCGCCCAACTGTCGCCATCCTTTTCCACCACCGGGGCAAAATCGATGTATTTGTAGGCACTGTATCCGAGCATGCGCATGTCCTGAGCCACGCCCGAACCGCGCAGCTGCGGACCGGCGGCGCCCAGATCATAGGCCTGCTGGTAGGTCAGCACGCCAACGCCGACGGTCCGTTTCTTGACCGCGTAGTCGTTGGTCAGCACCGGCTTGATCTTGTCCAGTTCTTTTTCCAGTTCGCCAATGACCTCGATGATCCAGCGCAGCTGGTCCGCACTCATGTCCCGGCGCACGCCGCCGATCTTGTTCACGGAAATGATGACCCGGTTGCCGGCGGTGGCTTCAGCCACGTCCATGACCCGCTCGCGAATGCGCCAGACGTGCATGAACATGCTTTCCAAGCCAAAGGCGTCAGCCAGCAAACCAAGCCACAGCAGATGAGAATGCATGCGGTGCAGCTCGGACCAGATGATGCGCAGATAATCGGCTCGCTGCGGCACTTCAATGCCCATAAGGCCCTCAATGCACATGCAGTAGGTGTGGGCATGGATGCAGCTGCAGATTCCGCAAACGCGCTCCACGATCTGGACCATCTGATCCATGTCGCGGATGGAAGCCAACGTTTCCAGGCCGCGATGCACATAACCCAGAGTCGGCAGGGCTTCCTTGACGATCTCATCCTCGAGAACGAGCTTCAGGTGCAACGGTTCCGGCAAAACCGGATGCTGTGGTCCGAATGGTACTATTGTCGCCATGGCTATGCTTCCTCCCCGGCGGTTTCGGTCTTGCCCACAGTGACCTTGCAGAAGGGGTATTTCTTGACCTCTTCCTCAAGGTAGAGATTCCCGCCGAAGTCGAGGGCCATCCCTTCGAAATGAACACCGAAATGATCCTTGGTCTCGTTTTCAATGATCAGCGCGGCGAAATAAATGCCGGAGATGCTCGGGACCGTGTCTCCCTTGGGCACGGTGATGCGCAGGTGCACCATCCGCAGTTCAAGGTCGAAGTGATAGAGCAGGTCCAGGCTCTCGCCCAAATCCACGCAGGACATGGTCACAAAGCGATAGCCCTTGTTCTTGAGGGTCTGGACTTCGTCCACGATTTGATTTTTTAACAGATTCTTCGTTTCAAATGCCATACCTTACCCCGTTACCTGACGATCTTGACGGTTTTCATAAAACTCGCGGGCCTTCTTGAGGTCGGCCACCAACGGCTCGGTCTGCTTTTCCGGCTGGCGCTGCTTGAGTTTTTCCAGGGCCAGCACAACGCCATCAATGATGGCCTCGGGCTTTGAAGGACAGCCGGGAACATAGACATCCACGGGGATGACCTTGTCGATGCCGCCCAGTACGTTATAGCATTCGCGGAAAACACCGCCGGACGTGCCGCAGGCGCCAATGGCGATGACGGCTCTGGGCTCGGGCATCTGATCGTAGATGTTCTTGAGCGCCTTGGCGTTTCTGGGATTGACCGTGCCGGAGACAACCAGCACGTCCGCATGTTTGGGGTTGCCGATGTTCAAAACACCAAATCGCTCGACATCATACACCGGGGTGAGACAAGCGAGGATTTCGATGTCGCATCCATTGCAGCTTCCGCAATCAAAATGAATGAGCCACGGGGACTTCATTCTCGCTTTGTGCAGCAGGTCTTGAAAAAAGCCCATATCTGAACTCCGTTCGTGTTGTACTTAGAAGGACTTGGCGTACAAAAGTGCCATATTAAAGAAGGAGAGGCCGATGCCCACTCCCCAGACATAGGTCAGCATTCATTTCCACGTCATTCTGGGTGTCACGTTGTCGATGATTATTTCGGCCATGTAGGTCACAACCAGAAGAATCAGCATGCCGATCCAGCTGGAGCTCCAGAACAGGCTGCAAATGGCCAGGATAAGCACGATGTCGATCCAGTGCGCGATCTCCAGAATGGCCAGGTACGGGCCCGAGTATTCGGTCAATACTCCGCGAACCAGTTCCTGATGAGCGTGGTGGCTGGCCGAGATGTCAAAGGGCGACTTGCGCAGCTTGATGGTCAGGGCAAAGGTCAGGACCAGATACAAAAGGGGCAGCAGCAGAAAGATCGGGCGGTCATAAGCCAGGATCGCGTCGATCTTGAAACTGCCGGTCACGAAATAGATGCCGACGAAAACAATGACCAGGAGGGGCTCGTAGGTCAGCATCTGGATGAGCTCGCGCTGAGCGCCGAGCTGGGAGTAGGGCGACGGTACCGCCAAGGCACCCACGACCATGAAAACCGCGCCGATGGTCATGACAAAGAAGATCATCAAGAGATCCGCCTGCATGGCAAAAAGTGCGATGCACAGCACGGAGGAGATGAGGTACATATGTACGCAGAAAATCTGCCAATAGTTGACCACCTGCTTCTCTTTACCCAGCAGTTTGATCACATCGTAAAAGGGCTGCAGAATGGGCGGACCAAAGCGACCCTGAAACCATGCGGTCAAACGACGATCAAAGCCGGCCAGGAGGCCGCCGGCAACGGGACTGAGAAGAACTGCCAGTATGACATAGGCAAATGTTTTGATTTCCATTTAGAACACCCCCGCCAGCAAGATGAACAGAATTCCCAGGGCAACGAGGTTGATCCATCCAGAAATCCGCGTTTCGCCAATGATATTTTCCATGTAATAATTTGAGGTCTTGAATTCGGACCAGATCCCGAGAGGTCCCTTGAAGCCCATGCGACGGGCATCAGTGGAATCCTGCAAACCGCAAACATACGGCGTGACATAGGATCCGCGCTTGAAGAGCCGCTTGGCCGAAGAGGCGCGGGCCGCATAAATGACGCCCAGCGTCATGACCACAAAGACAGGATACAGAGCGAACATGCCTATATTGTTGGAAATAACACCCTGGGCCGCCACATAGAGATCCGTGGAATAAAACCGTTCCAGGACCGGCAGGACCATGGACGTATACAGACCAGGAGCCACAAAACTGATCAGGACGGCCGAGACCGCGAGAAAAACCAGCGGGACGCGAATAAGCGCAGACTGTTCCTCGACCACAACGGCCTTGTCAGAAACGACCGAGGTCATCAAAAGACCCAGCCAGCGACCCCAGAAAACCATGGTCAGGGCAGAGCCTACGGCCAGCATAAGCACCACCAACGGCAAATGAGCCGAAGCTTCCACGGCCATCCACTTGGACAAAAGGGCGCCGAAGGGCGGCAGGAACATGGTCACGATGCCAACCACGGCCACCAGGGCCGTCTTGGGCATGACGGTGATCAGGCCGCGCATGTCCTCGATGTCCCGGCTCCCGATTTTCTGCTCGATGGTTCCCACGCAAAGGAACATGAGGCCTTTGGAAATGGCGTGGAAGACTATGAGCAAAATAGCCGCAGCCATGGCCGCCGGGGTGTTGATGCCCGCGCAGGCGATGATCATGCCCAGGTTGCTGATGGTGGAATAGGCCAGAATTTTTTTGCCATTGCTCTGAGACAAGGCCAGCACGGCAGCAGCCAGGAAGGTGAACGCACCGAACAGGGCGACATAATTGCTGAAAAGCGTCCCGGCAAAGGCCGGAGCCAGACGAATGACAAGATACACGCCGGCCTTGACCATGGTGCTGGAGTGCAGCAGGGCCGAAACCGGAGTGGGAGCGACCATGGCTCCGCACAGCCAGCTCTGGAAGGGAAGCTGGGCCGCCTTGGTAAATCCTGCGAAGCACAGCAGGCCCACAGGCAGAAGCATGAGCTTGGATGCGGATCCGGCGGTAATGATTTCCTGCAGGGAAAGGGGCATGCCCTGGGAGCGGAAGATGATCAGGGCGAAGACAAAGGCCACGCCGCCGAGCATGTTCATCCACAGGGCGCGGGTCGCGTTCTTGACCGCGATTTCCGTGTCGTCATGCTTGATGAGCATGAACGAACAAAAGGTGGTCACTTCCCAGAAAAAATAGAGCCACAGCAAGTTGTTGGAAAAGACCAACCCGTTCATGGCTCCAAGAAAGAGAACCATGAAAAAGAAAAAGCGGCCCTGACGGGAACTGGCGAGCTTCAAATGGTGCTCGTGCTCCTTCATGTAGGCCAGGCCGTAAACGCAGATCAGTGAGCCGATGATAGAGATGACCATGCACATGATCATGGAAAACTGGTCGCCATACAGGGCGGGCCCCATGTTTTCAGCCGAGTGCATGAACAGCTCGAGAAAGGCCAGGGGGACGATCTGCAACAGGGTGAGCACCGCGATCAGCTTGTTCTTGAGCCGGTAACTGATGCCCAGAATCACAAGCAGGAGCGCGAAATCAAGAACTGCGATCAATCCATCGGGATTGATTCCGAAAAAGGTTTCGGGAGACAGGGAAAAGGTCCCGGCCTGCACCAGAAAAAGCGACGCCAATGAGACGACCGCTCCAGTGCCGACAACCAGAAAGGACCTGAGGATTGGGACATTGATCAGACACAACGCTGCCGCGACAAACGGCAGAACGACGCTGATCCCTAACATCTGCGGGACTAGCATAGGCAAATAACCTCCTTGCAATACATCCAGTCACCAGTGACTCCGCTATAAAAAAACCAGCCGGCTGGGCCGGTTGATTACTTACTTGCTGTGTGCAAGAGGTCAGGGACAAGGAAAGGTCACGCTCGCGTACAATTATTTCGAACGGCTTGGCTAATCTAACAACCGTGCAAGGTCAATATACCGAAGTAAAAAGGATCATTTTGGGAATGGAACGAAGGGGCGGGAACATGAAGTCAAATGCATTGGTTAACCAAACAATGCGTGGGCTTTGTTTATTTTATAAAACTTCTGCCTGTGTACGAGCTTTCCTGTCCTAAAAGTACATGATCAACGTCAACAAATCTTCGCCCCACAGCAAGGTCAAAACGGCCCCCAGGCAGAGAAACGGGCCAAAAGGCACCGCCGTGCGCAAACCCTGGCCAGTCGGACGGCGCAGGTAGACCACGGCGACCAGAAGGGCGCTGAAGGCAGAGAGCAGAATCATGATAGGCAACCGGGACAGGCCGACCAGAGCGCCGAGGCTGAGCATGAGCTTTATGTCTCCGGTGCCGAGGGCGTCGATCCCGCGCAGCCGCAGATAGCCTTGCTGCAGCAGCAGAAAGACTCCCGCGCCGCCTAAACTGCCCACAAGTGTCTCGAACCAGTCCACGGGCAGAAAAAGCGGCGTGGACAGAGCCAGAATCGCGGCCGGATACGTCATGATATCGGGCAGAATGAAGGAATCCAGATCGATGAAACTGGCCACCAGAAAAATGCCCAGAAAGACCATGTACGCGCCCCACTGCACTGTGGGCCCGAACTTGATCGCAAAAAGAAGGGCCAAAATGCCGGAAAGAAGCTCCACGGCCGGATAGCGCCAATGAATTTTCCCTTTGCAGGAACGGCACTTCGCACCCAACAGAAGGTAGGACAGGAGCGGTATGTTTTCCCACCAGGACAGGACATGACCGCAAGCCGGACAATGTGAACCGGGGCTGATCACGGACTGCCCGACCAGATAGCGATGCACGCAGACATTGTAAAAACTCCCGAGGCACAGTCCCAAGAGCAGGGCCTCAATGAAAAAAAACGTGGGATGGAGAAATATCTCGACCATGAAATCACCCTGCCGAAAAGCTATTGCATGTGGAATAATTCAATACGATCAACGGATCTCAACACATTCATGAAGGTCGGAAAATAACGGGGTCAACGTGCGTCACATCCTGCCAAGACATGACGTACCTATCGCCTCTTTTAGGACATGACCTCGTTCGTCCAGATCGAGGCATCGGCGGAAAGCCTACTGAGCAGCGCCATGGAAATGCCGAGCTGTGCGGCTTTCCTGTTCAGCCTGGCCCAATTGCATCGGTCTATTTCATCGAGCAGGTCAAGCCAGATGGCATTGGGATCTCGCGAGTCGATCAATGCGGCCTTGATGTTCGTATCCAGAGGAATTTCCTCCAGCACGATGTCCATGGACTGGTCCAGGATGGCATCGAGCAAGGAAAAAAAACCAAGCAGAAACATGCTGTCATGATCAAATGGCGTGGGATGGCATCCCGCCAGGAGTTGCAGGAAGCGGGCCCGCTGCACGGAAATGCGGACCAACTCCTGGGCCTTGTCCGTGGTGTTGATGTCCGAAAGGATGATGACCCGCAGCCATTGCCGCAAATTCTGGCAGCCGAGCATGGCCACCGCGCGCGGGATAGACGTGACCTCGACCTGCAGGCCGAAAAATGCGGAGTTGATGTAGCGCAGCAACCTGTAGGATATGGACAGGTCAGTCTGGATGATTTCCACCAGTCGGCAAGGGTCCGTGTCCACGACGCTCAATTCTTTGAGGAGCTTTACTTTGCTGACTTGGCTGGCGGAAAGTTTCCGGCCCGGTATGATTTCGGGCCTATTGAAAAAAAACCCTTGAAAATAGGTGAATCCAAGGCGTTTGCAGACCTTGAACATGTCATGGCTTTCAACTTTCTCGGCCAATAGGATTGCGTTGAACTTGGCCAGCCCTTTGACCACGACCAGAACTTCAGCCGGAGTCTTGTGCTGGATGTCGACCTTGATGATGTCGACCACTTCACACAAGGGCTCGAATCCCGGCTCTCCCACGAAATCGTCCAAGGCAAGGGTATAGCCCCTTTTTTTCAACTCCCGGCAGGCCTGCATGACCTCCGGTTCCGGCGTTACCGTCTCCAGGATCTCCACCACGCACTGCTCCGGCGGCAACACGTAGGGCGCGCCGCCAACGAGCACGTTGCGCGGAAAATTGATCAATGCCTTTGAGCCCTTGCGCAAGCCCTGCACAGCCAGATTGAACCCGTCGGCAATGACTTGGGTGGTCGCCTGGTCCCCGTCCGTGATTACGGCCGCCTGGATGTTTTCCCCATGCCGAAAAAGGAGTTCATAGCCCCAGATCTGCATATCCGCAGTAAAAATGGGATGTCGGGCGACAAAAATCTTGTCGTAAAGCTGTTCCGGATAACTTTCATGCATGAAGTGATCCTGGGCACAAGTGAAAAGGCACATCCTGACATTCATACAAATCAAACAGAAACTCGGCCGTATCAAGAGAGGACACAACAGGTGACGAACAGTGCGCCCGTGGCAGAGCAGCTCGTGCGGCCTAGGCCCCGCCCCCCATGACTTCATGGGTCCAGGCCGAGGCTTCGATTGAAGTCCGGTCAATCACGGCGACGGGAATGCCCATGCGTGTCGCCGTGATTTCCAGTCTGGTCCAGTTGCCGCGGTCAAGCTCATCCAGCAATTCAATCCAGGCTGCATTGGGATTTTGAGGATCGGTCAGAGCGACTTTTATGTCGGGATCAAGGGAGATTTCTTCGAGCACCTGGTCCATGAATTGATCCAAAATGGCATCGAGCACCGAGAAAAAACCAAGCAGAAACATGCTGTCCGGACCAAAGGGAGTCGGATGAACCGCAGCCAGGAGCTGCAGGAACCGGCCGCGTTGAACAGAAATACGGACCAGTTCCTGGGCCTTGTCCGTGGTATTGATGTCGGACAGAATAATCACCTGCAGCCATTGGCGCAGGTTCTGGCGGCCAAGCATGTCCACGGCGCGCTGGATCGATTCGATCTTGCCCCGCAGACCGAAACGGGCGGAATTGATATATTGCAGTAACCTGTAGGAGATGGACAAATCCGTCTGGATGATTTCCACCAATCGGTTCAGCTCGGCATCCGACTCGCTCAGTTCCTTGAGCAGCTTAATCTTGGTACTCTGACTGGAAGAGAGCTTGCGACCGGGCACAATTTCAGGCTTACTGAAAAAATAGCCTTGGAAATACTTGAAGCCAAGTCGTTTGCACACCGTGAACATGTCGAGATTTTCGACCTTCTCGGCCAAAAGCTGTGTATTGTACCGCCGAAGGCCATTCACAATCCCGAGAACTTCTGCGGGCGTTTTATGCAGTATGTCGACTTTGACGATATCGGCGATCTCGCACAAAGGTTCAAAGCCCGGATCCCCCACGAAATCATCCAGGGCCAGTGTATAGCCGTGACTTTGGAGTTCACGGCAGGCTTCCATGACCTCCGCTTCGGGGAGAACCGTTTCCAGAATCTCGACCACGCACCGTTCCGGAGGCAACACATAAGGCGCCGCGCCGACAAGCACGTTGCGCGGAAAATTGATCAGGGCCTTGGCCCCCTTGCGCATGCCCTGGACGGCCAAGGTAAACCCGTCGGCGATAACCTGCGTCGTGGCCTGGTCCCCATCCGTGAACATGGCTGCCTGTGTGTGCTCCCCGTGTCGAAAGAGGAGTTCATAGCCCCAAATCTGCATATCCGCAGTGAAAATGGGCTGTCTGGCGACATAAATATTGTCGTAGAAATGTTCCGGCTGGTTTTCGGACATATTCATGCTGCTACGGCATGAGGGGAGCGAAGGGCAAGCCGATATCCTCGCCCAGGCCCAACATGAGGTTGGCATTGGCCACGGCTTGGCCGGAAGCCCCCCGGCACAGGTTATCGATGGCCGAAACCACGATAAGTCGGTCGGTGCGGGGATCCGTGATCAGACCGATGTCGCAGAAATTGGTGCCGCGCACCCATCGGGTTTCGGGCAAGGTCCCAGCCGGCAGCACCCGGACCCATTTTTTTCCGGCGTAGAAGTCCTGGTAGCAGCCCCGGATCCGATCCAGATCCACGCCCGGAGTCAGCTTGGCATAGGCCGTGGTCAGGATGCCCCGGTTGATGGGCAGCAGGTGCGTATTGAATGACAGGCGGATATCTCGGCCCGCAGCCAAACTCAATTCCTGCTCAATTTCAGGGGTATGGCGATGCTTGGTTAGGTTATAAGCGCGAAAACTGTCGGAGACCTCGCAAAAGAGGGTGCCCACCCCCGCCTTGCGTCCGGCGCCGGTTGTCCCGGATTTGGAGTCGATGACCAGATCCTCGGCCGAAATGAGCCCCGCATGCAGGGCCGGATACAGGGCCAGGATGGCGGACGTCGGATAGCAGCCCGGGTTGGCGACCAGACCGGCCTTGGCGATGCTCTCGGCATAGAGTTCCGGCAGGCCGTAGACCGCCTCGGGCAGCAGGGCGGGACGAGTATGCGGCACTTGGTACCAGCTCTCGTAGATCTCCCGGTCGCGCAGCCGGAAATCGGCGCTCAGGTCCACGACCCTGGCCCCGAGTTCTCGCAGTTCGGCGGCCATCTCCATGGCCGTGCCATGGGGAACGGCCAAAAAGATGAGGTCGCAGTTCGCGGCCAGGGTCGTGCTGTCCGGTGCCGTTATCTGCAGACCCCCGAGTTCCGTGCCCTGCAGGAACGGATAAATTTTTTGCAGGGGCTGGCCCGCTTCCTTGCGGGAAGTGACCTGGGTCAGACGCAGACCCGGATGGCCGAGCAGGATGCGGGTCAATTCCATTCCCGTGTAGCCGGTCACCCCGACCAGTCCAACGCGCTTTACCATGATGCCACGGCCTCCTATTTTGCCTTCTGTACGTACTTCATGCGCAATTCAAAGAGCATGTCCCGCAGCAAACGG